>NZ_JBRJHH010000008.1:0-245162 GCF_053628915.1 Pseudoalteromonas sp. MBR-15 | reverse complement strand
GCGTTTTAATTTCGTCATTTTTTCACCCAAATTTGTATGCTTATTAGCATAACATTTCTTTCTTAATGGGTGGCCAAATTAACTATGCCACTATATGGTTGTAAACCAACCGACCTTGCTCAGTAATTGAAAATGACTTCTTCTCTCTTTTAATTAACTTACATTCACACGCCTCTTCGAGTTTGTTGATGTGCTGGCTAACTCCCGGTTGAGTCATATAAAGTTTTTCGGCAGTTTGTGTAAAGTGCCCAACATCAACAAGCGTTATAAACGTTTCTAACCAAACAGGATTTAGCATACCACCCTTTCATAACTTTAAATTATCATTTTAATAATAATCGATAATTTAATTTTATCAATAAGCGTTCATATAATTTACTCATTAATTAGGTTTTATATTTCAGCAACACCTAGGAGAAAATTATGAAAATGAATCATGTTGGTATTATGGTTGGCGATATGGACAAAGCGGTTGAGTTCTACACTAAAGCGCTAGGCCTTAGAATTGTAATGAATAACACCAGAGTTATAGAAGAGCGAAAATCAGCAATCGGTCGCATGTGTATTGCGGTATTCGGTGAAGGCTTCAAAAGTTTTAATATTGCTCACTTAGTAACTACTGATGGTATCGGTGTTGAGCTGTTTGAAATGGTTGACCGCGAAGAGAGCCACAACGTTGATTTCTCGCGCCTTGGTATCTTCCATTTCTGTTTACAGTTGCCAAAGGAGCAGTTTGAAACAGCAATTAAACGTGTTGAAGAGTATGGTGGCAGAGTTCGCATGGATATCCACCGTTATCATCCTGAAGATGAACTAAAGCAAGCGCAAATGGTTTACCTAGAAGACCCATTTGGCAACCTATTTGAGTTTTACTCTCACTCTTACGAAGATACTTACGCTTCAGACTACGAATAACATAAAAGAGTAGAAAATTTTCTACTCTTTGTTTGTTGTTTCTGCCGAGGTGTTTGTTCATTTTTGTTGTTCATGTGTAGTTTAAAGTAGACGTACACTACTTGTTAATTCTGCATAGTCGCAACGTGTATACCATTTATTAATCGGTTATTTCTATAGCCGTACGACGCTCATAAATACACTGAATCAATACATCTGCACTTTATTGTGTTGAAGCTGTATTTACTTTACTATAACTTTTAGGTACTCATAAATGAGTCTATACATGCAGTTCTTCTACCTTACAAGAGAGTGCACATTACAAGTTCTTACAGTAAGTTATTAGCAGTGTTCACCCGTATACACACAAGGAAGCTAAAATGAAATTGAAGGCAAGTTTACTAATTGCTACTTTACTGGCATCAGTGCCATGTTTTGCGGATTATACTTATCAAGTGTCTACATCTGTTTACTCCGATGGCACACTGTTAGCCTCCCCAACCATGTTAGTTGAAGCTAATAAAGAAGCGTCAATTAAATTGGGAACTGACTTTAGCTATTTTCTAACACTTAAGCCAAACAAAGATGAAACTGTGGATGTAATTACGGCAGTTACTGTTGGCGATCGCACTATCACCCCTTCATTAACTGTTGCCAACGGCAAGGAAGCAACAATAAAAATTGGTTCGCAAACGCTCACCTTACTAGTGAACAAGGTTGGCAGCTAATAAGTTTTAAGCTTCGTTCGGTCTACACCTACATGACTGCCTAAACTGCACTTCTACAGTCCATTAAACAGTATTTAAGATCAGGTCATCATGAAGTTAATTCTACTATTATCTCTTTTTACTTTAAGCGCCTATTCTCGCGCTAGTGAAGTTGACTACCCCGACTTTGTCAATTTAAAACCTGATTACATAATCGTTTGGGGCTATATCGAAACAGAAGAATATTTACCAGAACCCGAGATTGAATGCGCAAAGGATCTATTATGTATTTCATTAGATCCACCTCCTCTCAAACTGACTATAGAAGTAGAAGAAGTTATTTACGGACACATACAATCAAAAATTGTTACTGCTTACACAACCAGTCATTTTGGATTGGAAACTTATTCTGGTTTCCTACCCTACCTTTTTTTACTACAAAGCAATGGAAAAGACCTTATAATTCCTAGATATAGTCCAAAGAAAATTGCTTATGATATTAACGATGAACCAACACTCCCTATGCTAAGTGTCAATGACACCCCAAACTGGCTTCCTTGTGAAATATCCAAGCTAAATAAAGAGATAAAATACAATGGGTCACATGCGGGTATTTTGTATGCAATAGAATCATTCACTCCAGAAAACTTAAAAATTATTAAAGAGTTTTCTATTGTTTCAGAATACTCTGTTCGCGTTATACGCGGTATTTATTTATCTGATTTAAAAAACTATTTAGCCGACATGAGTACATTTAATCATTGTGTTAGATAAGCCACATCAACAAGTGAATTGCACGCTGGAAATTTAAGCCAACACTCTAACGTATTTTGTCCATAAATATGTAAGTGAAAAGTATTTGAGCAACAACTTATGACACATTACGTTACGGACTAAAAAGTATCACCAAGTTTGATCATTTGCGTCCCTTAAACAAAAAGAGCAAAGTAAAAACTTTGCTCTTTATTCATTCAGATTAAATAACGCAGGTTATTTTAGCGAGTCATTAATTTCTTTTAGTGTTGCCACTGGGTCTGCAGATTGGGTGATTGGGCGGCCAACGACTAAATAATCGCTTCCATCTTCAACAGCTTGCTTTGGTGTCATAATGCGTTTTTGGTCACCAGCATCGCTACCTGCAGGGCGAATACCTGGGGTAACCAGTTTAAAGTCTGCGCCTAGCTCTGCTTTTAACTTTTTCGCTTCTTGCGCTGAACACACTACCCCATCAAGGCCTGATTCTTTAGCTAGTTTTGCTAGGTAGATAACCTGCTCTTCAGGTGTTTTATCTACACCTAAGCGAGTAAGTTCGGCGGCATCCATGCTGGTTAATACTGTTACTGCAATCAATAATGGTGCGTCATCACCAAACTGCTCTAATGCTTGCTTTGCTTTGGTCATCATTTCAACGCCGCCAGAAGCATGCACGTTAACCATCCATACACCCATTTTTGCAGCTGCTGTAACAGCTTTTGCAACGGTGTTTGGAATATCATGAAATTTCAGGTCTAAGAAAACATCAAACCCAAGATCTATTAGTTCTTTTACAAAGCTAGGGCCAAAATACGTGAACATTTCTTTGCCTACTTTAAGACGACACGTTTCAGGCGATAATTGCTTTACAAACGTAAGCGCTGTTTGTTGATCGTCATAATCAAGGGCAATTAATACTTTTTTTGAATCTTCGACAGACATAACTTTCCTAAAAAACTAATGGACTAATATGAATTAAAAACCGTCTATGCCACGGCTTGGAACAATTGTTTCCCAGTGTTTACAAGATGGACACACCCAATAAATGGTATGACTGGTAAAGCCACAATGCTGACACTGAAAATCAGGTTTGGTTGCGATATAAGAGGTAACCAATTTATCAATTTGATCTAGTACATCTTTAATATCGTTATTTTGTTTCGCGAGCAGTTGTAATAAAAAGCTAAAGCCACGGATCGTGGGATGGCGCTTTAAACTGTCGGTTAAAAATTTAATGGCTTGCTCAATATGCCCTTGTTCAAGGAGTGCTTGGCAATGCTTTATTTTTATTAATACTCCCCCTTTTTCGAGCAGTTCATTCAGTAAATCATGAAATTGATGCGTTAAGTTAAGTTTGTCATAACTCATTGCCAGCTCTTCAATAAACACAGGGGCAAAAAAGGTAAACTGGCTAATTAGCTCTCGCCAATAGTAAATTGCTTTCACATAATCTTCTTTGGTAAAAGCGCTGTGGCCGAGCTCATACAAAGGGCGAATAGCTTTGTGGTTTAAGCTAATCGCCTTGCGCATAATTTGTGTATCGTTGTCTTGTAAAGCGGCTTCACAATAAAAATTAGCAATGGCTTTAACATGCTGTGGTTTTGTAAATAGCTCACTGTGCGCCTCGTACATGTTAATGCCTTTATCCCACTCTCGCGTTTGCGAATATAGGTTAATAATAGGCTCTAAGGCTTCTTTGTATCCGGCTTTCACAAGCCAGACTAAATGCTCTTCCGCACCATCTAACAGCCCTGCCATAATATAATCTTCGGCAAGCTCTAAACGGCTGGTGGCTGCTTGTTGTTCATCTAAACTGGGGTGTTTTAATAACAGCTCATGAATTTTAATTGCACGGTCTAACTCGCCACGACGGCGAAACATGGTCGCCAATGTTGAATAGTGTTCAACGGAGTCTGCTGCAACTTCAAGAAGATTAATTAAGTGTTCTAAGCCTTGGTCTTCTTCTCTGTCTAAGAGAAACTTTAAGCCTTTAGAATATTCAGAGGTGATTTGGCGATTAAGCTGATGAGCTTGGTTTTTAGCACTGTTTTTACCCATTATCCAGCCGTAACCGGCTGCAACGGGTAAAAGTAAAAACAGAAGCTCAATCATGATTAGGTGTCTTTATTAGCAACAAGCTTTTTATTGTTTTTTTCAGGCGCTAACTTTTTCTTTAAGCGATAATTTTGCCACTTTAACTGCGAAAACAGTGTAAAGCTTATAAAACAACCAATGGCGACACCTAAAATAAAGCAGATACTTATTACAACAGCTAAGGGCAACGTATTACTGGCAATTAAATAATTGATTTGCACAAGTTGTGGATTTTGTGAACCAAGTACAAATGCAATAAATAAGCACAGCGCTATTAATACAATTTTTAATACCCTAAACAAGTAACTACTCCTGTATAAAACTAGGCAATACTCGCATTTACGCGGTCACGTAATTCTTTACCTGGTTTAAAATGTGGTACGTGCTTACCGTCTAGCTCAACTGTTTCGCCAGTCTTTGGATTACGACCTGTGCGCGGAGAACGATAATGCAATGAGAAACTTCCAAAGCCACGGATCTCGATACGATCTGAGCTAGATAATGAACCGGCCATTTGTTCAAGAATTTCTTTAACGGCATTTTCAACATCTTTCACTGGAATGTGTGCGTGTTGTTCAGCTAGTTGTTCTATCAATTCTGACTTAGTCATAACGTTTCCTTAAAAAGAGATAAAGGAAGGGCAAAACTGCCCTTCCAATTAAAGACTATAGATTAGTCTTTTTGAGCATTTTTGAATGCTGCAGCCATTGCGTTTTCAAACGCTGGCTCTTCTTTCTTAAGCTTCTCTAGTACTTCTTTCTCTTCTGCTTCGAAAAGAGCTTTAACAGATAAGCTTAAAGTGCGGTTCTTACGATCAACACCAACGTATTTCGCTTCGATTTCGTCGCCTGCAGAAACTACAGTAGTAGCATCTTCAACGCGCTCTTGAGCGATATCAGCTACACGGATGTAACCTTCAACGCCTTCGATTAGCTCAACAGTTGCGCCTTTCGCATCAACTTCAGTCACTTTACCTTTAACAATAGCACCTTTTTTGTTTGCGTCCAGGTAGTTATTGAAAGGGTCAGCTTCGATTTGCTTAACGCCTAGAGAGATACGCTCACGCTCTGGGTCAACTTGCAATACGATAGCAGTGATTTCGTCGCCTTTCTTGAATTCACGTACAGCTTCTTCGCCTGGTGTGTTCCAAGAAATGTCTGAAAGGTGAACAAGACCGTCAATACCGCCTTCAAGACCGATGAAGATACCGAAGTCAGTGATTGATTTGATCTTACCAGTAACTTGGTCGCCTTTGTTTTGTAGACGAGCAAATTCTTGCCATGGGTTAGCAATACATTGCTTAAGACCAAGAGAAATACGACGACGCTCTTCGTCGATTTCAAGAACCATAACTTCAACAGTGTCACCTAGTGAAACAACTTTTGAAGGGTGGATGTTCTTGTTAGTCCAATCCATTTCAGAAACGTGTACTAGACCTTCAACGCCTTC
Organism: Pseudoalteromonas sp. MBR-15; assembly: GCF_053628915.1. Classification (NCBI taxonomy): domain Bacteria; kingdom Pseudomonadati; phylum Pseudomonadota; class Gammaproteobacteria; order Alteromonadales; family Pseudoalteromonadaceae; genus Pseudoalteromonas; species Pseudoalteromonas sp. MBR-15. Next base: position 239,265 of record NZ_JBRJHH010000008.1, on the reverse strand, counting down.
TTCGATTTCAACGAAACAGCCGTAATCTGTAAGGTTAGTAACACGACCAGAAAGCTTAGAACCTTCTGGGTAACGACCAGCGATAGCTGCCCATGGATCTTCGCCAAGTTGTTTAAGACCTAGAGATACACGAGTTTTATCTTTGTCGAATTTAAGAACTTTAACTGCGATTTCGTCGCCAACATTAACGATTTCTGAAGGGTGCTTAACACGCTTCCACGCCATGTCTGTGATGTGTAGTAGACCGTCAACACCACCAAGATCAACGAACGCACCGTAGTCAGTAAGGTTCTTAACGATACCTTTAACTTCTTGACCTTCAACAAGGTTAGCAAGAAGTTCTTCACGCTCTTGTGAGTTTTCTGATTCGATAACTGCACGGCGAGAAACAACAACGTTGTTACGTTTTTGGTCAAGCTTGATTACTTTGAACTCAAGCTCTTTACCTTCAAGGTGAGTTGTGTCACGTACTGGACGAACATCAACAAGTGAACCAGGTAGGAAAGCACGGATTGAATCAACTTCAACAGTGAAACCGCCTTTAACTTTACCGTTGATAACACCAGTAACAGTTTCTTGCTCTTCACATGCTTTTTCTAAGCGGATCCACGCTTCGTGACGCTTCGCTTTCTCACGAGAAAGGATAGTTTCACCGAAACCGTCTTCGATTGCATCTAACGCAACATCTACTTCGTCGCCAACAGCAACTTCTAGTTCACCAGCAGCATTTTTGAATTGCTCAGCAGGGATTGCACTCTCAGATTTAAGACCAGCATCAACAAGTACGATGTTGTTCTCGATTGAGATAACTGTACCTTTAACGATAGAGCCTTGCTCTGCTTCAAAACCCTTTAGGCTTTCTTCAAATAACTGCGCAAAATTTTCTGACATTATACGTCTCTAAATAATTAAATAACCAATTAGCAACCATGCTGCATGGGGTTGTTAAAATAGCGCTGGCATCCTGCCGGCACATTAAAAAATTTACTTTTTAGCTTTAGGGAGCTTACCCGCAAGTACGGCTTCGTCGACTAAAGTAATAACTTTATCAAACACTTGCATTGCATTGAACTCGCTAGTATCGATTTCAATGGCATCTTTTGCAGGCACAAGCGGCGCAACTTCACGTGTCATATCACGGTGATCGCGTGCTTTTATGTCCTCAAGTAGACCACTTAGTGTAACATCTAGTCCACGATCGTTCAACTCAGCAAAGCGACGACGCGCACGCTCCTCAGCAGTCGCTGTTAAATATATTTTTAATGGCGCGTCTGGGAACACAACCGTGCCCATATCGCGACCATCTGCAATTAATCCGCTTTCAGTACGAAACGCGCGTTGACGACGCAATAATGCTTCTCTTACGCGTGGTAAAGCAGCGACTTTTGAGGCTGCAGCACCAACTTCTTCGTTGCGAATTGTTGTTGTGACGTCTTCGCCTTCTAGTACAATTTTAGACGTGTGTGTTTGGCTATCTACCAAAAACTGTACATCTAAGTTTGCAGCCAGCGGCACTAATGCATCTTCATTGTCTAATTCAATTTGATGATGAAGTGCAGCAAGTGACAGCACACGATAAATCGCCCCGCTGTCTAATACATCCCAACCTAATTTCTCGGCTAACAAGCGACAAACAGTTCCTTTACCTGAACCACTTGGGCCATCAATGGTGATTACGGGCATTAATAACGCCTGCATTTATAACCTCCTGCAATGCACACCAAAATAAAACCGCAACATTATACGTCAGTTCTCGTAATAGATCCGCACTTTGAATGTAACTTTTTATATTTTCTTCTGTTTTATTGACTTGAGACAGACTCTAGTACCTTGAAAAACGTTGGAAAAGTTTTATATGTACACTTAGGATCATTAATGGTTATTGGCTTACCGCCAACGGCCACCATCGCAAAGCACATGGCAATACGGTGATCATTGTATGTATCTATCGCTACATCATTAAATGTTTTTGGCGGTGTAATTTCGATGAAATCTTCACCTTCGACTACCTCAGCGCCCACTTTACGAAGTTCTGTCGCCATGGCGTACAAGCGGTCTGTTTCTTTTACACGCCAGTTATAGATATTGCGGATTGCAGTTGTACCTTTTGCGAATAACGCAACAGTGGCCAGTGTCATGGCCGCATCAGGAATAGCGTTTGCGTCGATATCAACCGCGTTAAGTTCACCTTTACGCACAACCAGCTTTTCATCGTACCAATCAATCTTAGCGCCCACTTGTTCCATCACTTTAGCAAAGCCAATGTCACCTTGAACAGACGCAGCACCAACACCATTAATTTCTATTTCACCACCCGCTATTGCGGCAGCTGCAACAAAGTATGATGCGCTCGATGCATCACCTTCGACCATAATGCGCTCTAGTGCTTGGTATTGTTGGCACCCTTTTACATAAAATACTTCGTAGTTGTCGTGTTTAACTAACACACCAAAACGCTGCATAACATCTAAGGTAATATCAATATAAGGTTTTGATACTAACGTACCTTTAATACGGATTTCTGTATCACCATTAAATAATGGCGCTGCCATTAATAAGGCCGTTAAAAACTGACTAGATATACTGCCGTCAATTTCAACTTGGCCGCCATTAATTTTACCGCCTTTAATGGCCAGTGGTGGATAGTCTTTATGTTTTAAATATTCAACATCACCACCCAGCGCATGCAGAGCATCTACTAAATGCCCAATAGGACGCTCTTCCATACGTGGCTCACCGACAAGCTCATACTCGCCCTCTACAGCGGCAAGAACCGCTGTTAAAGGCCGATAAGCTGTGCCAGCATTGCCGAGAAATAACGGCTCGCTAGGTGTTAAGAATTTACCTGCTACCCCTTCAACGGTCGCAACGGTTTTATCGTCATTTAAGGTAACATTCACACCCAATAGCTTAAGTGCGCCTAACATATGACGAATATCATCACTGTCTAGTAAATTTTCAACGACCGTGGTGCCCTGTGCAAGCGCCGCCAAAAGTAAAATACGATTTGATAAACTCTTTGAGCCCGGCAGCGTGACACTGCCATTTACCTTTGAGATAGGTTCAAGACGAAGCTGTTCCATATTAGCTATTCTCCTTGGCGAATTTATCCATAAAATCAACCAAGGCTTGTACACCAGCAAGTGGCATTGCGTTATAAATACTTGCGCGCATACCACCTACAATGCGGTGGCCTTCGAGCGCCAGTAAACCCGCTTCTTTCGATTCTTTAATAAACTGGTCATTAAGCGATTCATCGTTTAACCAAAATGGTACGTTCATACGCGATCGGCAATGCTTAGCAACTTTATTATTATAAAAATCTGAATTGTCGATAAAGTTATACAGCAATTCTGCTTTGGCAATATTTTGCTCTTCCATGGCTTTTACGCCACCGTTTGCTTCTAACCATTCAAACACTTCTGCTGCTAAGTACCATGCAAATGTCGGTGGCGTGTTGTACATGCTGCCTTGCTTTGCTTCTAATGCGTAATCAAGAATACCTGGTTTTTCGAGACCTTCGCGCTCAAGCAACGTTTTACGAATAATAACAATTGCTAAACCCGATGGGCCGATGTTCTTTTGTGCGCCTGCATAAATGACATCGAACTGGTTTACGTCAATTTCGCGTGACAAAATTGTTGATGACATATCGGCGACTATTGGCGCAGATGGGTGTGAAGGCACGTCAAAAATCTCAATACCATCAACCGTTTCATTTGGGCAATAGTGAATGTATGACGCATCAGCTGGTAATTCCCAGCTTGTCGCTGGTTTAATTGAAAACTGGCCATTTTGCTGCTCGTCATTACGAACATTAATACTTGTCACTGCGGTGAACTTTTCGGCTTCTTGTGTCGCGCCTTTTGACCACACACCGTTTTCACAATACACCGCTGGCTTATCTGCTAAATGCAAATTTAGTGGTACAGCACTAAATTGGCCTCGGCCACCGCCGTGCATGAATAAAACTTCAAATTCGTCACTGATATTCATTAGACGGCGTAAGCTTGCTTCACATTTTGCTGTAAGCTCTAAAAATTCGCTACTACGATGGCTGATTTCCATCACAGATACGCCTAAACCTTGCCAATCTATAAATTCTTTTTGTGCTTTTTGCATTACTGCCGGCGGTAACATTGCCGGTCCTGCACAAAAATTATATTTAGTCATTACTTTGCCTCATTCCAGTAATTATAGTGCGGATAAAAAAAGCGGCCGAAGCCGCTTTTTAAATCAATGTTACTCTGAAGGTGGGTTATCAACCGTTTCTTCAGTATGTGTATCGACTACTTCAACGCCCTCGCCTTCGATGGCTTCAAGCTCATCAACTTCGATTTCTTCGATACGTTGTAAACCAACTACTTGCTCTTCGTCAATAGTTCGTATCAAAATAACGCCCTGCGTATTACGACCAACCGTAGAAACCTCATTAACACGAGTACGAACAAGCGTACCGCGATTAGAGATAATCATGATTTCGTCGTTTTCATCAACTTGTACTGCACCAACCACTGCGCCATTACGCTCGCTTACTTTGATTGATACAACACCTTGTGTTGCACGGCTCTTCGATGGGTAATCGGCAAGTGCTGTACGCTTACCATAACCATTTTCAGTCACGGTGAGGATTGCACCGTCTGTCTTAGGCACAATTAACGACACAACGCGTTGGTCGTCTGCCATCTTAATACCACGCACACCGGTTGCAGTACGACCCATTGGGCGTACACCTTTGAAGCGGATTTCAGGGTTACCCTCTTCATCAAGTACCGGATTGCCATTTTCATCAACGACGGTCGACTCTTCCGCTTCTTTAAAGCGTACTACCTTGCCTGCGTCTGTGAATAGCATGATTTCGTTTGTACCATCAGTGATATCAACACCAATTAGGCTATCGCCTTCATTTAGGTTGACCGCAATGATACCGCTTGCGCGTTGACGGCTATAAGCTGTTAATGGTGTTTTCTTAACTGTACCAAATGCTGTAGCCATGAAGATGTATTTATCTTCTTCGTACTCACGTACAGGTAGAATTGCAGTGATACGTTCGTCAGCTTCAAGCGGCAGTAAGTTCACAATTGGCTTACCACGCGCTGCACGGCTGGCAAGTGGTAATTGGTATACTTTCAGCCAGTATAAACGACCAGCAGTCGAGAAACACAGAATCGTATCGTGTGTATTTGCAACAAGGAGACGTTCAATGAAATCTTCATCTTTCATCTTCGTTGCTGATTTACCTTTACCACCACGACGTTGTGCTTCGTAGTCTGATAATGGCTGATACTTCACATACCCTTCATGAGAAAGCGTTACGACAACGTCTTCTTCATTAATTAAGTCTTCAAGGCTGATATCGTGAGCTGCTGCACTGATTTCTGTACGGCGTTCGTCGCCATATTGTTCTTTAATTTCAACTAGTTCGTCGCGGATAACTTCCATAAGGCGATCTGGGGTTGAAAGGATGTAAAGTAGTTCAGCAATAAGATCGAGTAGTGTTTGGTACTCGTCTAAGATCTTCTCATGCTCAAGACCCGTTAGTTTGTGTAAACGTAGGTCAAGGATCGCTTGTGCTTGTTGCTCAGATAAATAGTACTCACCATCACGAATACCTAGCTCTGGTGCTAGCCAATCAGGACGCGCTACATTTTCTTCACCGGCTTTTTCAAGCATGGCTTTAACAGTGCCTAGCTCCCAAGACCTTGCTGTTAAAGCTGCTTTTGCTTCAGCAGGCGTAGGTGATTTACGAATTAACTCAATGATTGGGTCGATATTCGCAAGGGCAATCGCTAAGCCTTCAAGCGTATGGGCACGGTCACGGGCTTTACGTAAATCAAATACCGTACGACGGGTGACTACTTCGCGGCGGTGAATGATAAATGCTTCAAGCATTTCTTTTAAGTTGAAACACTTAGGCTGGTTGTTATCAAGTGCAACCATATTCATACCAAACACGGTTTGTAACTGTGTTTGTGCATAAAGGTTATTCAGAATAACTTCGCCTACATCACCACGTTTAATCTCGATAACGATACGCATACCGTCTTTATCTGATTCATCACGGAGTGCGCTAATGCCTTCAATTTTTTTGTCTTTAACAAGTTCAGCGATTTTTTCAATCAAGCGTGCTTTGTTAACTTGGTACGGAATTTCGTGGACGATGATCGTTTCACGACCCGTTTTTTCGTCTACTTCAATTTCTGCGCGTGCGCGGATGTACACTTTACCACGACCCGTTAGGTAAGCTTGCTCTATGCCTTTCTTACCATTAATGATCGCGGCTGTAGGGAAATCTGGACCTGGGATATATTCAATCAGATCAGCAATTGTCATATCTGGGTTTTGGATAAGTGCCAAACACCCATTAATAACTTCAGTTAAGTTATGTGGCGGAATGTTCGTCGCCATACCAACCGCAATACCCGATGAACCATTCACTAATAAGTTAGGTACTTTCGTCGGTAATACGTCAGGAATTTGCTCCGTACCATCATAGTTAGGTACGTAATCAACCGTTTCTTTTTCGAGGTCGGCTAATAGCTCATGTGACATTTTTGCCATACGGACTTCCGTATAACGCATTGCTGCCGCAGAGTCACCGTCAACTGAACCAAAGTTACCTTGGCCATCAACAAGCATATAGCGTAATGAGAAAGGCTGCGCCATACGTACGATGGTGTCATATACCGCGCTGTCGCCATGTGGGTGGTACTTACCGATTACATCACCAACAACACGTGCTGATTTTTTGTAAGGCTTATTCCAATCATTATTGAGTTCGTTCATTGCGAATAAAACACGACGGTGAACAGGTTTTAGACCATCACGTACGTCTGGCAATGCACGTCCTACAATTACGCTCATTGCGTAATCAAGGTAGGAGTTTTTTAATTCATCTTCAATATTGACTGGCAGAATTTCATTGGCGAGATCAGTCATTTGATTTCACATTCCTTCAGTATTGACTCATAAAGAGGCAAAGCGCCGCCTTTAGAGCTTTAGTTATTATTTCATGACCATGCTACCACAATTAATTTAGATTTACAGGCGCTAAATCTTTGCGATTTATTAATTTACCCCTATATAATGGCCTCAGATTGACGAGGAAGTTTTTTATGACCGAACATCAAAATGTAGATAATGCAGAAATTGCAAAGTTTGAAGCCATCGCTGAACGTTGGTGGGACCGCGACGGAGAGTTCAAACCTCTTCATGAAATAAATCCTCTTCGCTTGGATTTTGTTGCCGACAAAGTTGGCGGCTTATTTGATAAAGAAACCTTAGATGTTGGCTGTGGTGGCGGCATTTTAAGTGAAAGCATGGCACGCATGGGAGCTAAAGTAACAGGCATCGATATGGGTCAAGAGCCATTAACCGTTGCTAAGTTACATAGTTTAGAAACCGGTGTCCCTGTTGATTATATGAAAGTACCAGCTGAAGAGTTTGCTAAAGAGCACCCTGCTCGCTTTGATGTAATCACCTGTATGGAAATGTTAGAGCACGTGCCAGACCCTGCTTCTATCATTCGTGCGGTCGCTGAGCTTGCAAAACCTGGCGCCGATGTATTCTTTTCGACATTAAATAAAACACCTAAAGCGTATTTATACGCCATTGTGGGTGCTGAAAAGTTATTAAAAATGGTGCCCGAAGGCACGCACGACCACAAAAAGTTTATAAAACCCGCCCAATTAATTGCATGGGCAGAAGATGCAGGCTTAAAAGTAAGAGCAAGCACAGGCCTCAGCTATAATCCGTTTTCTAAGCAATACAGTTTAAATGATGATGTGAGTGTTAATTACATTCTTCATTTTGAGAAACTTGCCTAATGGCTGGTTGTAATCCTGATATCGCTTTTGATGCCTTTATTTTTGATTTAGATGGCACATTACTCGATACTGCGGATGACCTTGGCGGCGCATTAAATCGCGTATTAGCAGATGCGAATATCGCGCCTGTTGATAAAAGCATTTATCGCCCAGCAGCGTCAAATGGGGCCAATGCATTATTAGAGGTCGGCTTTGGTGATAAATGGCCCGATGTTGAACAATTAGCATTAAGGCAGCAACTGCTCGACTATTATGCAGAAGACATTGCGATTCATAGCAAGTGCTTTAATGGCATTGAGCAACTTCTCGCCTCACTTGAGCAAAACAGCATTAAATGGGGGATCATGACCAATAAGCCCGGCTTTTTAACCGAGCCATTGGTGCAAGCTATCCCTAGCCTTGCTAATGCCATGGCTGTCGTGAGTGGTGATACCTTAGCAGTTGCTAAACCATCGCCAGAGCCACTTATTCATACTGCAAACATGCTCGATGTTGATCCAACGCGTTGTTTATACATAGGTGATGCCGAACGCGACATACAAGCAGCAAAAGCTGCCAACATGTACAGTGCAACTGCACTTTGGGGTTATATACCAAGTGTGGATACCGCACTGAGCTGGGGCGCAGATTTTAACTGGCAAACTCCAACTGATGGATTTATCCATATATAGTGTTAGTTTTAAGTTAAAACACCATATATTGTGATTTGGTTGAGTTTTAAGCAAACTTTGTTGATAAAAAAAACAGTCAAAAATTATTTTTAAAAACGATAATTTTTGTAGATCTTGAGTTGATTTTTACAAATTTCATCATCAATGAATGATCAAAGGTTAATGCTTACTAACACAATTCGTTTATCCAATAGTTATCCACAAAATGGGGCGTTTCTATCCCTTGCAAATGATCGCAGACCACACTATCTTGTGATCTGCGTTTTAAAGAACACCAGATATTGTGGCTAAATGTTATTCAATTGACTCATGCTGGTGCTAATAATAATTATAATTAAGAATACCTTTGTCACTAAAAATATAATTTCCCAAGGAATACAGGCAAAACTATGAACCAACAGCTATCTGTAAGCAAACGTGACGGCCGTAAAGAGTCACTTGATCTAGATAAGATCCATCGCGTCATCGCTTGGGCCGCCGAAGGTCTAAATAATGTGTCTGTGTCACAAGTTGAATTGAAATCACATATTCAATTTTACGATGGCATTCGTACTGACGACATTCACGAAACTATCATTAAAGCAGCAGCCGATCAGATCTCTAAAGATACCCCTGATTATCAATACCTTGCTGCTCGTTTAGCTGTATTCCATTTACGTAAGAAAGCGTATGGTCAATTTGAGCCGCCGCGTTTATACGACCACATTACAAAACTGGTTGAAGACAAGCGTTATGATCAACACTTACTCGTTGATTACACTGAGCAAGAAATTGACGAGTTAGATGCGTATATTGATCATAACCGTGACTTAAACTTCAGCTATGCCGCTGTAAAGCAGCTTGAAGGGAAATACCTAGTACAGAACCGTGTAACGGGTGAAATTTACGAAAGCGCGCAGTTTTTATATATCTTAGTAGCAGCGAGCTTGTTCTCTGACTACCCTCGAGAAACACGCCTTGATTACATCAAGCGCTTTTATGACGCGGTTTCGACATTCAAAATTTCATTGCCGACTCCTATTATGGCTGGTGTGCGTACACCTACGCGTCAATTTAGTTCATGTGTACTGATTGAGTGTGGTGATAGCCTTGATTCAATTAATGCGACATCATCTGCGATTGTTAAATACGTATCACAACGTGCAGGTATTGGTATTAATGCGGGCCGTATTCGTGCTTTAGGTAGCCCAATCCGTAACGGTGAAGCATACCATACTGGGTGTATTCCATTTTATAAACACTTCCAAACGGCGGTTAAGAGCTGTTCTCAAGGGGGTGTCCGTGGTGGTGCAGCAACCCTATTCTACCCGCTGTGGCATTTAGAAGTTGAAAACTTATTAGTTCTTAAAAATAACCGTGGTGTTGATGACAACCGTGTTCGTCATCTAGATTACGGTGTACAGTTCAACAAATTAATGTACAGCCGTTTAATTAAAGACGACTACATTACTTTGTTCAGTCCATCAGACGTACCGGGTCTTTACGATGCATTCTTCGAAGACCAAGCTAAATTTGATGAGCTATACGTAAAATACGAGCAAGATGAGTCGATTCGTAAAAAACGTATTAAAGCGATTGAGCTGTTCTCAATGTTTGCACAAGAGCGTGCAAGTACAGGTCGTATTTATTTACAAAACGTTGACCACTGTAATACTCATAGCCCGTTTATCTCAACGGTAGCACCGATCCGTCAGTCTAACTTATGTTTAGAAATTGCATTACCGACTAAGCCACTTAGTAACGTAATGGACGAAGAAGGCGAAATCGCACTGTGTACACTTTCTGCATTCAACTTAGGTGCAATTGAGTCACTTGATGAGTTAGAAGAGCTTGCTGAACTTGCAGTACGTGCGCTTGATAACTTACTTGATTTCCAAGACTACCCTGTCCCTGCAGCGAAAAACGCAACCATGGGTCGTCGCACGTTAGGTATTGGTGTGATCAACTACGCATACTACCTTGCTAAAAACGGTAAACGTTATTCTGACGGTAGTGCAAACGCATTAACGCACCAAACATTTGAAGCAATTCAATATTATTTAATGAAAGCATCAAATGAGCTTGCTAAAGAACGTGGTGCTTGCCCTAAATTTAATGAAACAACGTACTCGCAAGGTATTATGCCAACAGATACGTACAAGCGTGACCTTGACCAAATCTGTGATGAACCTCTTCACTTAGATTGGGATACACTGCGCGCGAACATTAAAGAACATGGTATGCGTAACTCAACATTGTCGGCATTAATGCCATCAGAGACTTCATCACAAATCTCTAATGCAACAAATGGTATTGAGCCACCGCGTGGACACATCAGTGTTAAAGCAAGTAAAGATGGTATCTTGAAACAAGTAGTACCAGAGTATGAGCGCCTAAAAGACAATTATGAGCTACTTTGGGATATCCCATCAAACGATGGTTATCTGCAATTAGTGGGCATTATGCAGAAGTTCGTTGACCAAACGATCTCTGCGAATACAAATTATGATCCATCTAAGTACGAAGGCGGTAAAGTACCTATGAAGGTGCTTTTAAAAGACCTCCTTTCAGCATATAAACTGGGTGTTAAAACGTTGTATTACCATAACACCCGTGATGGCGCTTCAGATGCTCAAGATGAGCTTACACCTGAGGTGGAAGATGATGGTTGTGCAGGCGGTGCTTGTAAAATCTAATTAAATTAATAACATACACAAGCGGGCTCCTTAGCCCGCTTTGTCCTGACTGTTTTTTGAGTATTCACTATGTCATATACAACTTTTAGCCGAAACCATAATAACCAATTACTAGAACCGATGTTTTTCGGCCAGACGGTAAACGTGTCACGTTACGACCAACAAAAGTACCCTATCTTCGAGAAGCTAATTGAAAAGCAATTATCTTTCTTCTGGCGTCCTGAAGAAGTTGACGTAAGTAAAGACCGTCTTGACTTTCAAGCTTTACCTGACCATGAAAAACACATTTTTTTAAGTAACTTAAAATACCAAACATTACTTGATAGTGTGCAAGGTCGTTCGCCTAACGTTGCCTTACTGCCAATTGTGTCAATTCCTGAACTTGAAACGTGGATTGAAACATGGGCATTTAGTGAAACAATTCACAGCCGTTCATACACGCACATTATTCGTAACGTAACGCAGTCACCTGAGCTTATTTTTGATGATATCGTGAGTAACGAAAAAATCAGTGAACGTGCCGATGCAGTGACTAAGTATTACGATGAATTAATCAACATGATTTCGATTTACAACCTTTACGGTGAAGGTAAACATGTGATTAATGGTGAAGAAGTTAAAGTGAGCTTGTTCGACCTTAAAAAGTTGCTTTACCTTGCGATGATGTCGGTTAATATTCTGGAAGCAATTCGTTTTTATGTCAGCTTTGCATGTTCATTCGCGTTTGCTGAACGCGAGCTAATGGAAGGCAATGCAAAAATCATTAAATTAATTGCGCGTGATGAAGCTCTTCATTTATCAGGCACACAACACATCTTAAACATTATGCAAGACGGTAAAGACGATCCTGAAATGGCGATTGTTGCAGCGCAATGTAAAGATGAAGCAATTAAAATGTTTGTTGATGCCGCAGAGCAAGAAAAAGACTGGGCTGAATACCTGTTTAAAGATGGCTCAATGATTGGCTTAAACAAAGATATTTTATGCCAATACGTTGAATACATTACAAATGCACGTATGACTGCGGTAGGCTTACCTGCTCAGTTTGAAAGTAAGAGCAACCCGATTCCATGGATCAATTCGTGGTTAGTCTCTGATAACGTGCAAGTTGCACCGCAAGAAGCCGAGATAAGTTCTTACCTTGTTGGTCAAATCGATTCTCAAGTTGATGCATCAGACTTTGGTGATTTCGATCTGTAATGAGCACTAAACACACTGCACAGGTTATCCTTGCAGGAACAGACAGCCAGAGTATAGATTTTGACTCTGGCTGTTCATCTCTCCTTGAATGCCTTGAACAACATAAAATAGATGTCCCCTATCAATGCCGCGAAGGATATTGTGGTGCTTGTCGTGCTCAGCTTGTAGAAGGCGACGTACGTTATAATCAAGAGCCCCTTGCCTTTGTGCGTCCAGGTGAAGTATTACTGTGTTGCAGTAAACCTAACGGTAAAATCACTATTGAACTTTAATGCCATACAAGATCACGTGTTTGGTAAAAATGGTGTTTATCTGCCACGCTAATCGTTTGCTGATCAATGGTAATATCCCACTGCAAATTTTTACTTAGATGAGTAACGAGTTGTTCAATAAACTGACTATCGAAAGCAATAAGGTGACTGTTGCTGATCAACGCAAGCTGACGTTGATACTCATTTAACCAGTCACTTTCAAGCGTGGTGACAACCCACAGTTCATCAACACGCTTAGCAATTTTAGTTAACATAGATATATCGGGCTGATCAACAGACAGCCACGTCTCATAATGCTCATCGAGCGCTTTTATTGACACATCGGGTTGATTGTTTTTTAGCCGAGCATTGATAGTTGCCTGCTTATTATGCGAAAACAAACAATAGCTCAGCAATTTGAGCACAAAATGCTGATAACTTTCCCCTCTGTCACAGGCGGTGGTGAAGGTTTCTTGATGATTACAATGCTCACGTAAATCTGCGATGGTGAACTGCGCCTTAAATACTCTATTTTTATCAGACATAACCACGGGCCATACCGATTAAATAATCTAAGTATAGTGTATGAAATTTAAATCGCGACAGTTTATAAGTTATAGTATAACGTTATTGCCATTGAAAAATGGTGGTGTTATATTATATCACAACACTCAACAACCAACGTAAAAAGTAGTAACAATGAAGCAATTTTCAATTATTTCTAGTGCTGTTGCAGCTGCACTGTTTTCTCAATCAAGCATTGCTGCTGTTATCACAGGCCAAGTAGTAGATAAAAATCAACAACCCGTTGTTAATGCACAAGTCCATGTGCATGGTAAATCACAGGCTGTAATGACTGACGCGCAAGGTGAATTTAAAATTGATGTCGACAGCAAAGGTCAACTTCATGTAAGCAAAGATAATTTCATTGATAAGCGTGTTGATATTAATGGTGATGATCAATCTGTTGTTGTTACTTTGACGCCTACATCCGTAGAAACCGTTGTTGTGTATGCGTCAGCCTTACACAAAAACAGCTTAGAGATGATCTCACCGGTTAATGTGTTATCAGGTGACAATTTAAAGAATAAAGCGAAACCGACTCTAGGTGAAACTTTAAAAGGCTTACCGGGTGTTAATGCCAGTTATTTTGGTCCCGTTTCATCAAGCCCTATAATTCGTGGTTTAGATGGCCCGCGTGTTAAAATTACACAAAATGGTTTAGACAGTAGTGATGCATCTCGTATCGGACCCGATCATGCCACCTCAAATGACAGTTTAGCAGCAGAGCAAATTGAAGTGCTTCGTGGCCCAGCTACCCTACTTTATGGTTCAGGCGCAATTGGGGGTGTGGTAAACGTTGTTGATAACCGTATTCCTACCGATAACATCGAGACATTGACAGGTGCGGCTCAATACACGCACGACACAGTATCAAATACGAATACCTATGCAGCTAAGTTAGAAACAGGTAACAACGGTTTCAACTTCCATTTTGATGGCACAAAACGCACGGGTGACGACTACAAAACTCCCACGTTTGAACTTCCAGAAGAGCATGAAGAACACGAAGGTGAAGAACACGCTGAGCACGAGACTGCTAACAGCGTAGAAAATACCTTTATAGACAGCCAAACCGTTAACTTTGGAACTAGCTACGTTGGTGAACATTTAACGTTAGGCGTGTCATATGGCCGTATTGAAACAGATTATGGCATTCCTGCCCATGAACATCATGGCCACGATCATGAAGAAGAAGCTGAACATGAAGAAGCAGGACATAGCGAAGAAGCCCATGAAGAATCTGTATTTGCTCAGTTAGAGCAAGACCGTTGGCAAGGCTACATGAGTTACGCTCTTCATAATAACTGGATTGAAAACATCTCGTTGCGCGTAGGTTATACAGATTATAAACATGCTGAAATTGAAGACGGTGAAGTTGGAACGGTGTTCAGTAACAAAACAACTGAAGCGCGTGCGACAGTCGAGCATAAACTTGGTCTTTGGCACGGTATGGCTGGTTACCACTATACAGAGTCTGACTATGATGCCGATGGCGAAGAAGCGTTCACACCGGCTAGTGTAACAAAATCAAACGCGCTATTTTTACTTGAGGAAAAACAATTTGGTGATGTCACTGTTGAACTAGGTGCGCGCATCGAAGATTACCAAATCGATTCTGCTGTCACATTGGCTGAACATCATCATGATCATGCAGAAGAAGCGCATGATGAAGAGGAAGAAGCTGAAACAATTAACTACAGTGCCGATTTCACTAACTTAAGCTTATCTGCGGGTGCTATTTGGCAATATCAAGAAGGCCAAAGCGTTGCGCTTAGCGTGTCTCACTCGGAACGTGCGCCATTAAGTGCAGAACTACTCTCGAACGGTGTTCACATTGCAACAGGTACTTATGAATTAGGCTTAGGTTATCATATTGAAGAAGGTGAAATTCACTTTGAACCTGAAGACATCAAACAAGAGACTGCAACAAACTTTGATTTAAGTTTCCGTCGTTTCATTGGTGACTTTGGTTATACAATCAACTTTTTCTATAACGACATTGAAAACTTCTATTACCAACAAAATACGGGCTATTTCTTTGATGAAGAACATGGCTTAGAAATGGCAGAAGAAGTACACGATGATGCCATGGCGGTTTACAAATTTACCAGTAAAGATGCCAAATTGTATGGGTTAGAATTTGATGTGCACTATCAAGTTTCACCTAGCACCTTAGTGAAAGTGTTTGGTGATTCGACGACAGCTAAATTAAAAGATGACAATAACTACTTACCACGAATCCCAGCGAATAAATTGGGTTCAGAGTTACAGTATACCGTCTCTGATTGGCAGTTTAGCCTAACAGGCACACATTACTTTGAGCAGTCAGACATCACTGCCTACGAGACAAAAACAGAAGGGTACACTTTGTTTGATGCGTCAGCGAATTATCAACTTGACTTAGGCCCAGTAGATACACAACTTTATATCAACGTTGATAACATAACAGACGAACTTGGCTTTGTTCACAGCTCGTTTATTAAAGAAAAAGCGCCACTAACGGGCAGAAACTTCAGCCTAGGTATCCGCGGTTACTTCTAAAAAGTAACGAATATAAAAAAACCCTTTCACTTTAATAAGTGAAAGGGTTTTTTATTATCTTTTAAAAGAGTTAAACGCGCTGTTTAACCTTTTTGTTCGATTTTAGCCCATGAATCACGAAGACCCACCGTTTGGTTGAACACAAGTGTCTGTGCTTTATTATCGCGACAGAAATACCCTGTACGTTCAAACTGGAAGCCCTGCTCTGCTTGTGCATTTGCAAGTGAAGGTTCTAACTTCGCATTTGATAAAACCACAAGCGACTCTGGATTAAGCGTTGCATTAAAGTCTTCAGCAGCTGCTGGGTTAGGTACGTTGAATAGACGATCGTATAAACGTACTTCTGCAGTAATAGACTCGCTAGCAGATACCCAATGGATTACCCCTTTCACCTTGCGACCATCACTTGGGTTTTTACCCAGCGTTTCATCATCGTAAGAACAGAAGATCGTGGTGATTTCACCATTAGCGTCTTTTTCAATGCGTTCAGCTTTTATCACATAAGCTCCGCGTAAACGCACTTCTTTACCCAGCACTAAACGCTTAAACTTATTGTTTGCTTCTTCACGGAAATCTTCGCGTTCAATATAAAGCTCGCGAGTAAATGGCACATCACGGCGTCCCATTTCTTCTATGTTCGGGTGATTAGCGACTGATAACGTTTCTACTTTATCTGCATCATAGTTCTCTAGAACCACTTTAACAGGGTCAAGTACAGCCATAGCACGTGGTGCATGTTCATTTAAATCTTCACGAATACACGCTTCCAACATGCCCATTTCAACCATGTTTTCTTGCTTAGTAATACCAATGCGTGAACAGAACTCACGTACTGAAGCTGGTGTATAACCACGACGACGTAAACCAGCAATCGTTGGCATACGTGGGTCATCCCAGCCTTCAACATGGCCATTAACCACTAAGTCATTTAATTTACGCTTAGACATAATAGTGTATTCAAGATTTAAACGTGAAAACTCGATTTGCTGTGGATGGCATTCTAGGCTGATGTTATCAAGCACCCAGTCATAGAGACGTCGGTTATCTTGGAATTCAAGCGTACATAAAGAATGTGTAATACCTTCAAGCGCATCAGAAATACAATGTGTAAAGTCATACATTGGGTAAATGCACCACTTATCACCTGTTTGGTGATGGTGAGCAAAACGTACACGGTACAAAATAGGATCGCGTAATACAATAAACGAGCTTGCCATATCAATTTTAGCACGCAGTACACACTCGCCTTCTTTAAACTCACCGTTACGCATTTTTTCGAATAAGGCTAAGTTCTCTTCAACAGGTGTATCACGATAAGGGCTATTTTTTCCTGGCTCTTTTAGCGTACCACGGTACTCACGTGCTTGGTCTGCTGACAAGAAACACACATACGCAAGCCCTTTTTCGATAAGTTCAACGGCATAGCCATAAAGTGCATCAAAGTAGTTTGATGAATATTTAATTTCACCATCCCATTGAAAACCGAGCCACTGCACATCTTCTTTAATAGAGTTTACGTAGTTGATATCTTCTTTTTCTGGGTTTGTATCATCAAAACGTAAGTTGCAAAGGCCATTGTAATCCTGGGCAATACCAAAATTTAAGCATATAGACTTTGCATGACCAATGTGTAAAAAACCATTTGGTTCTGGTGGAAAACGTGTATGCGTAGTCGCGTGTTTACCGCTTGCGAGATCTTCGTCGATACGCGTTCTTATAAAGTTACTTGGGCGATTCTCAATTTCCGCCATAGGAGCATAATCCTCTGAATATTGCATGGTGACAAAACTACTGCATTATTACAAAAAGAAGCTCTAACATACAGTAGTTGATGTGTGTTTATCGAAGATAATAATGCGATTGTTAAAACCCTACGGTCAAATCGGTAAAAAAGTTGTTCTAACGCAATAAAATGATCATTGACTGACGATATAGTGCCGATAGTTTCACTATTTAATAAGGAAAAGAGATGGCTTCACTCAATCAACACCGAGTCTATATTCCTAGCTCTGCACGTGCAAACCAGTATGTGTTAGTTGAATTTAAACCCAATGATGAGTTTTTTGCCCAGTTTACGAACATTAGCTGCGGTTACAAGCGTCTTGCAAGGGAATTATTTGCGCTGTGCGATGAGTATGAACTTCATAACGTACATCTCATTGCGAATGATAAACTACCTGTCGTACGCTACCATGATGAGGCGTACAGTTTAGAAACAACAAAACAAATATTATTTTTCTATAATCCGCAATACCACGAAGCACACAATGTATTTGCTAATGGCGAAGAAAGATGCAAAAAAATTCGCTTATTATTCTTAGCAACCGGTGACGATATTCGTGCAAATGCGGCACAGTTCCACCATAAAGTGCAACGGGTAATCAATACATTACAAGACAAGCTTTTAAGCAACCAACCCCCGCTTAAGATTCGAGATCATCAACACTTAACCTATGACTTATTTGCCAAAGCCAAAGGCCACAAAGAAAGCTATGGCTATAAGTTACGAAGTTTATATCCGCGTTATCAATCGCGCCAATGCCATTTGCCAAGCGATCACAGCGAAATGACCTATGCAGGCTTTTCAATTCCTGTCACACGCGCAATTAAGACACAATTTCAGCATATGCTAAATGAAGAAAACTATAGTCAGTTTTATCAGTATATTTTTGATGCGTTTAAACGTGCCTGTGATAAGCGTCAACTTAACTTAGCTGCCTTTATCGCAAATGGAACACGCCCGATTGTGCGTAATAGTAATATTGACAATGCACAGAGCAATAGCGAGTTACAAAAACTGACTTTCGACTGCACCAGCGAGCAAGTACAAATACAACAATTTTGGAATGCGGATACGTTGGTCGATGTGCTGCACTTTGTTATTGCAGCAGCAGAAAAAGATAAACACGATATCGGTTACGGCCGATTTATGAACCAAGTACAAAGTGCCATTAATGAGGTGACAGACGAACTTGCGTTTAATCCAACACGCCAAGACTTACGCGTGCGCTTTTATCAGCATATTAACTATCAATATTAAACAGGTTTTACGCGGGTGACAGCGATGTGTCACCCACCTTTACCTTAACGATTTTTTGGTAATTTAGATAAGTCTAAACGTAATACCTTTGAGCGTCGCTGGTAGTTATACAGCGACTTTTTCTTCGCGGGCAGTTCATCGACCGTCACCAATTCAAAACCTTGTTCAATAAACCAATGAATACTGCGCGTTGTTAACGCAAATAACCCATGATAACCACACCGTTTTGCCTTATTAATTATAAAACGTAATAAATTACTGCCACGGTCTGCATCACGATATTGAGGGTGAACAGCAAGACTTGCAAATTCACCAACCTGCTCTTCATCAAATGGGTAAAGGGCAGCGCACGCGATAATAAGTCCATCACGCTCAATCACTGTGAATTGCTCAATTTCTATCTCTAATTGCTCTCTTGAGCGACGCACTAAATAGCCCTGCTCTTCAAGTGGTCTAATTAAGTTTAAGATACCGGTTATATCACTGATCGTTGCACTACGAAGTTGTTCAGAACTTTGTGGCGCAATCTGGGTCCCAATACCATCCAAAGAGAAGAGCTCTTGCAATAAGGCACCATCTTCTTTGTAGCTGACAAGGTGACACCGATGCACCCCGCCCCGACATGCATCAATAGCAGCTTGCAAAAAGACAGGGGCGCTCAAACATGAAGGTGTATGAGTGCGATAGTGCTCTAACACTCGCTCGGCTTCGTTTGGCATTAATTCTGCTATCGCTTCGCCATTTTCATCTAAAATACCTGCATCTTGGCTAAAGCCTAGCATTTTGTCTGCTCTGAGCTTTAAAGCAACTTGAGTCGCAATTTCTTCTGCGGTTAAATTAAAGCTCTCACCCGTCACTGAGGCAGCAATCGGACCTAGGAGCACAATACTATTGTTATTGAGTTGGTGGCGTATTCCCTCAACATCAATTCGCCTAACCCGCCCCGAGTGGTGGTAATCAACCCCTTCATCAACGCCTAAAGGCTGCGCTATAACAAAATTACCACTGACTACATTTAAAAATGAGCCCGACATGGGGGTGCTACTTAATGACGTGGATAAACGTGCGGTGATGTCAAATTGCATTGCTCCGGCCACTTTTTTAATCACTTCAAAAGTGGTGTTATCGGTAACACGGATCTCGTTATGAAAATGACTAGTTATGCCAACCTCATTCAAAGCGGCATTAAATTGTGGCCGTGCGCCAAACACCAAAACAATCTTAATACCTAAGCTTGTTAATAGAGCAACATCATTAATAATACTTCGACAGCCTGGCTGGTCTATCGCCTCACCACCCAGCATTACAACGAAAGTCTTGCCTCTATGGGCATTTACATAAGGAGTCGACTGACGAAATCCGTCTACTAATTCTGTAGTACGCACGTGCTAATTACCTTTTAAATTCAAGCGTTTTTTATTAAAACGGAAACAGAGGAATTAGTTTAAGGAATTTTTATTCATAAATAAAGAATTTTTATTCTTTATTTATGAATAAAAATTGACAGTGAATTAAGTAATAAAAAAGGCCCGCATAAGCGAGCCTCTTTTTAAGAGATTAAAGACCGATTACCAGCCTGTTTTCTCTTTAAGTGCAGCACCGATGTCAGCTAGTGAACGTACTGTTTTAACGCCAGCAGCTTCTAATGCAGCAAATTTCTCATCAGCAGTACCTTTACCGCCTGCGATGATTGCACCCGCGTGACCCATACGCTTACCTGGAGGCGCAGTTACACCCGCAATGTAAGAAACAACAGGCTTAGTTACGTTGTGCTTGATGTATTCAGCAGCTTCTTCTTCTGCTGTACCACCGATTTCACCGATCATAACGATTGCTTCAGTTTGCTCGTCTTTTTCGAACATTTCTAAAACGTCGATGAAGTTAGTGCCAGGGATTGGGTCGCCACCGATACCAACACATGTTGATTGGCCGAAACCAGCATCAGTAGTTTGCTTAACCGCTTCGTAAGTAAGTGTACCAGAACGTGATACGATACCTACTTTACCAGGCTTGTGGATGTGACCAGGCATGATACCGATCTTAGTTTCACCCGGAGTGATAACACCTGGGCAGTTAGGACCGATCATGCGAACACCAGTTTGCTCAAGCTTAACTTTAACGTCAACCATGTCTAGTGTTGGGATACCTTCAGTGATACAAACGATAAGCTCGATGCCAGCATCGATAGCTTCTAAGATTGCATCTTTACAGAAAGGTGCTGGTACGTAGATTACTGATGCAGTTGCGCCAGTTGCTTCTACAGCGTCACGTACTGTGTTGAATACTGGAAGACCAAGGTGCGTTTGACCGCCTTTACCTGGGCTAACACCACCAACCATTTGTGTACCATACTCAAGCGCTTGCTCAGAGTGGAAAGTACCTTGGCCACCAGTGAAACCTTGACAGATAACTTTTGTATCTTTATTGATTAATACAGACATTATTTGCCCTCCGCAGCAGCAACAACTTTTTCAGCTGCGTCTGTTAGTGATTCAGCAGCGATGATGTTAAGGTCAGAATTAGCAAGTACTTCACGACCTAGTTCAGCGTTAGTACCTTCTAAACGTACTACTACTGGTACGTTTACGCCTACTTCTTTAACTGCACCAATGATACCTTCTGCGATCATGTCACAACGAACGATACCACCGAAGATGTTAACTAAAACAGCTTTTACGTTGTCGTCTGAAAGGATGATCTTGAATGCTTCAGATACACGCTCTTTCGTCGCGCCGCCACCAACATCTAGGAAGTTAGCTGGCTTGCCACCGTGTAGGTTTACGATGTCCATCGTACCCATTGCTAGGCCTGCACCGTTAACCATACAACCCACGTTACCGTCTAGTGCAACGTAGTTAAGCTCGAAGCTTGCAGCGTGAGCTTCACGTGCATCTTCTTGAGATGGATCGTGCATTTCACGGATTTTAGGTTGACGGTAAAGCGCGTTACCATCTACACCGATTTTGCCATCTAGACAGTGAAGGTTGCCTTCGTCTGTGATAACAAGCGGGTTGATTTCTAATAATGCGAAATCGAAATCGTTGAACATGTTCGCAAGACCCATGAAGATCTTAACAAACTGTTTCATTTGCGTTGGGTTTAAACCTAGTTTGAAGCCTAATTCACGAGCTTGATACGCTTGAGGACCTACAAGTGGATCGATTTCAGCTTTGTGGATTAGCTCTGGCGTTTCTTCAGCAACAGTCTCGATTTCAACACCACCTTCAGTAGATGCCATGAAAACAACTTTACGAGAAGCACGATCTACTACAGCGCCTAGGTATAATTCGTTAGCGATGTCAGTGCAGCTCTCAACAAGGATCTTAGCTACTGGCTGACCATTTTCGTCTGTTTGGTAAGTAACTAAGTTTTTACCTAACCAGTTCGCAGCGAACTCTTTAACTTCGTCGATTGTTTTAACTAGCTTAACACCGCCAGCTTTACCACGGCCACCTGCGTGAACCTGTGTTTTAACAACCCACATATCACCGCCAATTTTCTCAGCAGCTGCTGCAGCTTCTTCAGGTGTATCGCAAGCGTAACCGTGAGAAACTGGTAAACCATATTCGGCAAAAAGTTGTTTTGCCTGATACTCATGCAAATTCATGATGCTTTATCCAATTTTTTATACTAAAAGAGCTGAATATTTATGCAAATAAACAGCTATCCCAAATTGCGCACCTAGTATAAATCCCAAGGCTCAACATGAAAACCCCAGTTAGACCAAAGGCGCAAAAAAAAAGCTGTGAACGCAGTCCACAGCTTACATTTTATACAACTAGATTAAACATCTAGTAATAAACGTGTTGGATCTTCAAGTAACTCTTTAATTGTCACTAAGAAACCAACAGATTCTTTACCATCAATTTGACGGTGATCGTACGATAACGCTAAATACATCATTGGTAAGATTTCAACTTTACCATTTACAGCCATTGGACGATCTTGGATTTTGTGCATACCTAAGATTGATGACTGAGGTAAGTTGATAATCGGTGTAGAAAGTAACGAACCGAATACACCACCATTAGTAATAGTGAAGTTACCACCTGTCATATCATCAAGTGTTAATTTGCCGTCACGACCTTTAAGCGCTAATTCACGGATACCTTTTTCAATTTCTGCAACTGATAACTTGTCACAATCTTTAAGTACTGGTGTAACTAGGCCACGTGGTGTTGATACCGCGATGCTGATATCGAAGTAGTTGTGATAAACAATATCATCACCATCGATTGATGCATTCACTTCAGGGAAACGTTTAAGCGCTTCTGTTACTGCTTTCACATAGAAAGACATGAAACCTAAACGAATACCATGACGTTTTTCGAATACTTCTTGATACTGCTTACGAAGGTCCATGATAGGTTTCATGTTTACTTCGTTGAATGTTGTTAACATTGCAGTTGAGTTTTTCGCTTCAAGAAGGCGATTTGCAATAGTCTTACGTAAACGCGTCATTGGAACACGTTTTTGAGTACGGTCACCCATAGGTACAGCAGGTGCTGCCGCTTCTGCTTTAGGTGCAGACGCAGGCGCTTTTAAGAATGTATCAACGTCTTCTTTCGTTACGCGACCATTTTTTCCCGTGCCCTTGATTTTTGATGCATCAAGGCCCTTTTCAGCGATTAGACGACGCACTGACGGTGTTAATACGTCTGAGCTATCGCTTGAATCGCTTGCTGGTGCCGCTTCTTCTTTTATCGATTCTGCTTTAGCAGGTGCTGCACCCGCTTTAACAGTACCAATCACTTGTTCGCCAAGCACTGTTTCGCCTTCTGCGTGGATGTGCTCGCCCATGATACCGTCTTCTTGAGCAACAACTTCAAGAACAACTTTATCAGTTTCGATGTCAACTAGGTTTTGGTCGCGCGTTACCGCTTCACCTGGTTGAACATGCCAAGTAGCAATTGTCGCGTCTGCGACTGATTCTGGAAGTACAGGTACTTTAATGTCCACTTCTTTACCTTCTGATGCTGGTGCTGATTGCGCCGCTGGCGCGTCTTCTGATTTTGCTGGTGCTGATTCTTTAGCAGAATCGTCACTTGCTGGTGCAGCATCTGCATCACCAAGTAAACCAATTACTTGTTCACCAAGTACGGTTGCACCTTCTTCTTGTGAAATTTCAGTAATGACACCGTCGTTTGGTGCAACTACTTCTAAAACAACTTTATCTGTTTCAATATCAACTAAGTTTTGGTCACGGCTTACTTTGTCGCCAACACTTACGTGCCATGTTGCTACGGTAGCATCAGCAACCGACTCAGGAAGTACAGGAACTTTAATTTCTGTGCTCATTGCTTATCCTTTATTTTCAATAGTAAGCGCATCTGCAACGAGCGCTTGTTGTTCTTTAGTATGCACTGACATGTAACCACATGCTGGCGATGCTGATGCTTTACGGCCAGCATATTTTAATTTAGCGCCTTGTGGAATTGCATCGACAAAGTGGTGTTGAGAACAATACCAAGCACCTTGGTTTTGTGGCTCTTCTTGACACCAAACGAAGTCTTTAACGTGTTGATAACGCTGCATGATTGCATCCATCTCATCGTGTGGGAATGGATAAAGTTGTTCAACACGAACAATTGCAACATTATTAAGCTCTTGCTTACGACGCTCTTGAAGTAGTTCGTAGTAAACTTTACCGCTACAGAAAACAACGCGTTCAACTTTCTCTGCTGGGATGTCATCAATCTCGTCAATCATATTATAGAACACACCTTCAGATAACTCTTCCAGTGTTGATGTTGCTAATGGGTGACGTAATAATGACTTCGGTGTCATAACAATCAAAGGACGACGCAGTGGACGAACTGATTGACGACGTAGCATTGCGTAAACTTGCGCAGGTGTTGATGGCACACACACTTGCATGTTGTGATCAGCACACAGTTGTAAGAAACGCTCTAAACGGGCTGAACTATGCTCAGGACCTTGACCTTCATAGCCATGCGGTAACAAACACGTTAGACCACATAAACGGCCCCACTTTTGCTCGCCTGAACTTAAGAACTGGTCAAATACAACTTGAGCGCCGTTCGCAAAGTCACCAAATTGGGCTTCCCACATGACTAATGATGTAGGTTCTGCAGTCGCATAACCATATTCAAACGCAAGCACCGCTTCTTCAGATAACACTGAATCGTATACTTCAAATGCACCTTGCTTTTCGCTGATATTTTGCAACGGTAAGTAAGTTGACGCATCTTGTTGATTATGAACAACAGCATGACGATGGAAGAATGTACCACGGCCTGAGTCTTGACCCGTTAAACGGATATCAGTACCTGCATCAACAAGTGTTGCATAAGCCAGTGTTTCTGCCATACCCCAATCAAGTGCTTTTTCACCTGATGCCATTAGTTTACGGTCGTCGTAGATTTTCTTAACACGAGACTGTGCTTTATGACCTTCTGGGTAACTTGCGACTTTCTCGCCAAGTTCTTTAAGTTTCTCTACCGACACTTTAGCGTCGTATTCTACATCCCAATCGTGACCAACGAACTTAGCCCAATCAGATGAATGAGATGTTTCAGGTTGAATTTCTTCAACAACGCACGAGCCACGGTCTAAGCCATTACGGTAATCATCTGCGAGTACTTTAATTTCGTCTTCAGTGAATGAACCTTCAGCCACAAGCTGATCAGCATAGATTAAACGAGGAACAGGGTGTTTTTTGATTTTTTGGTACATAAGTGGTTGAGTCGCATTAGGCTCATCCGCTTCGTTATGACCATGACGGCGATAACAGACCAAATCAATAACAACATCACGTTTAAACTGATTTCTGAAATCAAGCGCAATTTGTGTTACGAATGCAACGGCTTCTGGATCATCAGAATTAACGTGGAAAATAGGTGCCTGAACCATCTTCGCAATATCTGTACAGTATGGTGTAGAACGCACATCAGCCTGTTTAGACGTTGTAAAACCAACTTGGTTGTTAACAACAATACGGATACTACCACCACAACTAAATGCATTAGTTTGTGATAGGTTAAATGTTTCTTGTACAACACCTTGACCTGCAATCGCAGAGTCACCATGAATTGTAATAGGCAGTGCTTTAATACCTGACTTATCACCTAAGCGGTCAAGACGCGCACGAACCGAACCCATCACTACCGGGTTTACGATTTCTAGGTGAGACGGGTTAAATGCAAGTGCCATGTGCACATTGCCACCCTTAGTGGCAAAGTCAGATGAATAACCCATGTGATATTTAACGTCACCTGAGCTTAATGTATCTTTATGTTTACCAGCGAACTCATCAAATAAATCTGATGGGTTTTTACCTAAAACGTTCACTAGTACGTTCAGACGACCGCGGTGAGCCATACCAATAACAGCTTCTTTTTGTCCGCTTTCACCTGCACGATGAATCAGTTCTTTAAGCATTGGTACTAACGCATCACCACCTTCAAGTGAGAAACGTTTTGCACCAGGGAACTTAGCCCCTAAATATTTTTCAAGACCATCCGCTGCTGTTAACCCTTTAAGGATGCGCAGCTTTTCTTCTTTAGAAAAAGTTGGGCGTGATTGCACTGATTCCAAACGCTGTTGTAACCAACGCTTTTCTTCAGTCGATGTGATATGCATATACTCAGCACCAACAGAACCACAGTACGTGGTCTTAAGTGCTTGATATAACTCACCTAAAGGCATGGTTTCGCGACCGACTGCAAACGAACCCACATTGAATTCACGGTCAAAATCAGCTTCAGATAAATCGTGGTACTCTAATTCAAGATCGCGAACACGTTCGCGTTGCCAGATACCTAATGGATCTAGGTTGGCATTTTGGTGACCACGGAAACGGAAAGCATTTATAAGTTGTAGCACTTTGACCTGTTTAGGATCACCAGAGCCACCCTCTGCTACCACCACTTCTCTATGCTTGTTTTTAGCAAGCTCCGCAAATTGTGCACGAACTTCAGAATGTTTTACGTCAACATCCACACCATCAACTTTTGGTAATTGTTCGAACACTTCTCGCCATTCTTCTGGCACAGAAGTCGCATCATCTAAGTACGCTTCATAAAGCTCTTCTACGTAAGCAACGTTACCGCCGTTTAAGTGAGAAGATTCTAGCCATGCCTTCATCACACCTTCGTGCATTTATAAGCCCTTTTCTTTAGCGCAGAAATTAATTGTTGTAAAAACAAGGTGGTTAATAAATTAACCACCTTACATATTCAATATTTTAAACCGAACGATTTAAAAGCATTGACTTGATTTGTCCAATTGCTTTGGTCGGATTAAGACCTTTTGGACACACGCTAACACAGTTCATGATACTGTGACAACGGAACACGCTGAACGCATCGTCAAGGTCAGCAAGACGCTCTTCTGTCGCTGTATCGCGGCTATCAGCCAAGAAACGATATGCGTGAAGAAGGCCTGCTGGACCGATGAACTTGTCTGGATTCCACCAGAACGAAGGACACGATGTTGAACAACATGCACATAAAATACACTCATATAAACCATCAAGCTTATCGCGTTCTTCGATTGACTGAAGACGCTCACCCGCCGCTGGCGTGTCGTTGATAAGATAAGGTTTTACTTTTTCGTATTGAGTGTAGAACTGACTCATGTCAATAACAAGGTCACGTACCACAGGTAAACCAGGTAATGGACGAATTACGATTTTACCTTTGCCACCTTTAAGTAGCGTTGATAAAGGCGTGATACATGCCAAACCATTTTTACCATTCATGTTGATACCGTCTGAACCACACACACCTTCACGGCATGAACGACGGAATGATAACGTTGGATCTTGCTCTTTTAATTTCATAAGCGCATCCAACACCATCATATCCTGACCTTCTTGCGTTTCTAGCGAGAAGTCTTGCATACGTGGTGCGTTATCAATATCTGGATTGTAACGATAAACGGAAAATTGTACTTGTGCCATCGTCTCGCTCCTAGTATGTAC
This sequence comes from Pseudoalteromonas sp. MBR-15, assembly GCF_053628915.1. Classification (NCBI taxonomy): domain Bacteria; kingdom Pseudomonadati; phylum Pseudomonadota; class Gammaproteobacteria; order Alteromonadales; family Pseudoalteromonadaceae; genus Pseudoalteromonas; species Pseudoalteromonas sp. MBR-15. The sequence continues at coordinate 211,553 of NZ_JBRJHH010000008.1, read as the reverse complement.
GTGCTTTAGGTGGGAAAGCTTCACGCAGTTTCGGCGCGTAGTTTACTTCACGTTTGCTCATTTCATCCGTTACAGGATTGAAAATTGAGTGACATAGCCAGTTTTCGTCATCACGATCTGGGTAGTCGAAACGAGAGTGAGCACCACGGCTTTCTGTACGGAAGTTTGCAGCTACTGCAGTTGAGTAAGCTGTTTCCATCAAGTTATCAAGCTCTAAACATTCAATACGTGCTGTGTTGAATTCAGTTGATTTGTCATCAAGACGCGCATACTGAAGACGTTCACGGATTTCTTTAAGCTCTTTAAGACCTGTTGCCATTGCTTCACCTTCACGGAATACCGAGAAGTTAAGTTGCATACACATTTGTAGGTCTTTCTTGATTTGAACAGGGTCTTCACCTTGGCCAACTTTAGAACTTTCCCAACGATTAAAGCGTGCAAGCGATGCTTCAAGGTCTGAATCAGACGCATCTTTACCCGCTTCAACACCATTTAGGTATTTGCCTAAGAAGTTACCAGCAGCACGGCCGAAAACAACTAAGTCAAGTAGTGAGTTACCGCCAAGACGGTTAGCACCGTGTACAGATACACACGCAATTTCACCAACAGCGAATAAGCCTTCAACAACTTTTTCTTGGCCATTTGCATCAATTTGTAATGCTTGACCATTTACGTTAGTTGGAACACCACCCATCATATAGTGACATGTTGGGATAACTGGAATTGGCTCTTTAGCAGGGTCAACGTGTGCGAATGTTTTCGCAAGGTCACAAACACCTGGAAGACGAAGGTTTAGAGTTTCTTCACCTAAGTGGTCAAGCTTAAGCTTGATATGTGGACCATAAGGACCATCGCAACCACGGCCTTCACGAATTTCTGTCATCATTGAACGAGCAACAACGTCACGCGATGCTAAGTCTTTCGCATTAGGTGCATAACGCTCCATGAAACGTTCGCCGTCTTTGTTTAGAAGGTAACCACCTTCACCACGACAACCTTCCGTCACAAGTACACCCGCACCAGCAATACCGGTTGGGTGGAACTGCCACATTTCCATATCTTGCATTGCAACACCCGCGCGTGTTGCCATACCAACGCCGTCACCTGTATTGATGTGCGCGTTAGTTGTTGAGGCAAAGATACGACCTGCGCCACCTGTTGCTAAAACAACCGCTTTAGATTTGAAATAAACAACTTCACCTGACTCGATGTCGATTGCTGTACAACCAACAACGTGACCGTCGCTGTTTTTAACAAGGTCTAATGCATACCACTCAGAGAATACATTTGTTTTGTTTTTAACGTTTTGTTGGTAAAGACAATGCAATAATGCGTGACCAGTACGGTCAGCTGCGGCTGCAGTACGTGCAGCTTGTTCACCACCAAAGTTTTTCGACTGACCGCCGAAAGGACGTTGATAAACACGGCCATTTTCAAAACGAGAAAATGGTAAGCCCATGTTTTCTAATTCAGTAATAGCTTCTGGGCCTGTTTTACACATATATTCGATAGCGTCTTGGTCACCGATGAAATCGGAACCTTTAACCGTATCGTACATGTGCCATTCCCAGTTATCTTCATGTGAGTTACCCAGAGCTACCGTAATACCACCCTGTGCAGACACAGTGTGAGAACGTGTAGGGAAAACTTTTGAGATAAGTGCACAGGTTTTGCCTGACTCAGTGATTGCAAGTGCTGCGCGCATACCTGCACCACCGGCACCAATCACTACAGCGTCAAATTCACGAACAGAATAATTCACTTAAACACCCCATAAAACGATTAGACCTATTGCTACGTAAGCAACGGCCATAAGGTTTAATACAAAGCCTAAAACAGCACGTAATTTAGCGCATTTAACATAGTCAGTTAATACTTGCCAAAGGCCAATACGGGTGTGAACCATGATGCAAACAAGGGTAATTAGTGTAAACCCTTTCATTGCTAGGTTTGAAAATAGGCCTTGCCAGGCTTCAAAAGTGACTTCGGGTGTACATAAAAAATAGCCAACAATAAAAATCGCGTAAGCGCTGATAATTAAAGCGGTTGTACGAAGTGATACGTAATCTTGTACACCATCACGTTTAAGAGTTGCTTGATTTAAAACCATATCCACACTCCTGCTAGAATTGCAGCAACAACGCCTAAAGCCATTGCAACTTTAGCGCTGAAGTTACCTGATTCAAGTTCTTCCCAGTGACCCATATCCATAATGATATGACGGATACCACCAATTAGGTGATACGCCAATACAGAAATGGTACCCCACGCTATGAATTTGGCAATGAATCCGCTGAACAGACCCTTGACGAATTCAAAACCTTCAGGAGAAGAAAGAGACTCAGACCACGCCCAAATGACAAACGTTAAAGCAAAAAATAATGCAACACCGGTGACGCGGTGAAGAATTGATGCTTTAGCCGTAGCCGGCATAGATATAGTTGTTAGATCTAGATTTACAGGTCTTTGCTTTTTCACAGTTACTTGCCCATCTTGCCCACTTAGGGGCTCATCTACTTGTTTTTCTAAAACCCATCAAAATGAATTTCGATGGAACTATCTAAGTAAACCGTGTTAATACACAAAAAGTTCACACTGGTGCAAAACTCAAATGTAAAAATAAAGTTTACCTACAGACAATACGGTATAAAACCTTGGATAGTATATATAGCCAATGGTCTTTTTACAATTCTTGTTTAGTAAGAGACGTTTGCGAATTAGCCAATGGTATAATATTTAATCCTGACAGAATATTTATTATCCTTTTATGCATACTATTTATAAAAATTGACTTTACACCCCTCTTTCACGTTAAAATGAAAAGAATGTGCTTAAACAGATTCAGAACATAACAATCAGAGTTGTTATCTTAATAGGAGATAAATAGATGGCGGATAAGAAAGCCACGGTCCATATTGATGGTCTTGATCCAATCGAACTTCCAATTTACCAAGGCACTGCTGGCCAAGACGTAATCGACGTACGTACGTTAGGTTCTCATGGTTATTTCACTTACGACCCAGGTTTCATGTCAACGGGTTCATGTGAATCTTCAATCACTTACATCGATGGCGGTAAAGGTGTTCTTTTACACCGTGGTTACCCAATTGAACAATTAGCTGATGAATCAAACTACATCGAGCTTTGCTATTTGTTACTTAATGGTGAGTTACCGACTAAAGAACAATACGATGCGTTTGCACAAGAAATCACGCACAACACAATGCTTGATACCAAAATTGCAAACTTCTTCCAAGGTTTCCGCTTTGATGCTCACCCGATGGCAATGCTATGTGGTGTAGTAGGTGCACTTTCTTCTTTCTACCATGAAGATTTAGACATCACTGATGCAACACAGCGTAAAACGAGCGCGATTAAGTTAGTAGCTAAGTTACCGACAATCGCAGCAATGGCTTACAAATATAACGTTGGTCAACCGTTTGTTTACCCACGCAACGATTTAAGCTTTGCTGAAAACTTCTTACACATGATGTTCTCAGTGCCTGCTGAAGAATACAAAGTGAGCCCAGTTTTAGCTAAAGCAATGGACAAAATCTTCATGCTTCACGCTGACCACGAGCAAAATGCGTCAACGTCTACGGTTCGTTTAGCGGGTTCATCTGGTGCAAACCCTTACGCATGTATCGCTGCTGGTATCGCATCACTGTGGGGCCCTGCACACGGCGGTGCTAACGAAGCATGTCTTAACATGTTAGAAGAAATCGGTTCTGTTGACCGTATCGACGAATACGTTGCTAAAGCGAAAGACAAGTCAGACCCATTCCGTCTTATGGGCTTTGGTCACCGTGTTTACAAAAACTTCGACCCACGTGCGACGGTAATGCGTCAAACATGTCATGAAGTATTAGCAGAGCTAAACATTCAAGATCCATTGCTTGATATCGCAATGAAACTTGAACAAATCGCGCTTGAAGACCCGTACTTCGTAGAGAAGAAACTATACCCTAACGTAGATTTCTACTCTGGTATCATCTTAAAAGCAATCGGTATCCCGACTAGCATGTTCACAGTAATCTTTGCTATGTCTCGTACTGTTGGTTGGATCTCTCACTGGGATGAGATGCTATCTCAACCTGGCCACAAGATCAGCCGCCCACGTCAGTTATACACTGGTGAAACATCACGCGATTACGTACCAACAGACAAGCGTTAATACGATTTCGTGTTTAAAAAAGGCCGCTAAGCGGCCTTTTTTATTGCCCACCACTTGTCTATTTGTGCAAAGTAATTAAAATCGTCGCATTCTTGTTGTTTAGGCTTATCCATGTTTGATTTCGAAACTATACGCGCCGACTTTCCTTTACTCACACAGACAGTAAATGAATACCCATTAGTGTATTTAGACTCAGCAGCTACCTCGCAAAAGCCTCTATCAGTTATCAAAGCATTAGAAAGCTATTACAGTGCTGAAAATGCCAATGTTCATCGCGGTCGTCATTTTCTTAGTGAGCATGCGACACGTCGCTATGAAGATACACGAACAGCAATCGCAGCGTATTTCAATGTACAGCGTACCGAAATTGTTTGGACTAAAGGGGCAACCGAATCACTAAACTTAATTGCAAACGGCCTAACTTCACACCTAAAATCAGGCGATAAAATAGCGATTTCAGCGATTGAGCATCACGCTAATATCGTTCCGTGGCAAGAACTTGCAAAAAAAGTAAATGCAGAGCTCATTATTTTGCCCATTACAGCTGATTTAGTCCTGGATAGTAATGAATGTGCTGCATTTATTCGCGAGCATAAACCGAGCGTTGTTGCTGTAACCCATGCTTCGAATACATTAGGAAATATCACTGACTTAGAGCCAATTATCACTGCTTGCAAAGAAGTTAATGCGACTTCTGTTATTGATGGCGCACAGGCGGCGATGCATTTAAGACCCGATTTAAATAAACTCGATTGTGATTTTTATGTTTTCTCTGCACATAAAATGCTGGGTCCAACAGGATTGGGGGGGCTTTATGGTCGTTACTCACGCTTAAATACGCTTGATGTCTATCAAACAGGTGGCGAAATGATTGAGACTGTAAGCTTAACACACAGTACATTTCGTGATGCGCCAGGCAAATTTGAAGCGGGTACGCCACACATTGCAGGCGTAATCGCCTTTGCCGAAGCAATCAATTATTTAACAGCACTTGATTTCAATGGAATGCGTCAACATGAGCATACAATTTTCAATTATGCGATAAAACAATTATCAACCATTGCGGGGATTACTATTTATTCGCATAAAGAAAATAACATTGGCAATATCAGTTTTAATTATCGTGATGAGCATCCATTTGATTTAGCAACGCTACTGGATGGTTACGGCATAGCTGTTCGTAGTGGCCATCACTGTACCCAACCAATTATGAGCAAATTAGGCATTCCTGGCACTGTAAGAGCGAGCTTCGCACTGTATAATTCGCTTGACGATGTTGATGCGTTTATTAAAGCACTCAAGCACTGTATAGAACTATTAGATTAATGTTGGATATATTATGAATTCACCTTTTCACACCGTGACTCAAGACATCGAGAATGCAAATGGCTGGCAACAAAAATATCGTCAAATTATGCTGTTAGGTAAAAAGCTACCGGTCATGCCCGATGTTTTAAAAGTTGATGATGCGCTTGTAAAAGGCTGTGAAAGTAAGGTATGGCTTTATATTGATTTTGACCACTCCGAAAACAGCCTAGTGCTTGCGGGTTATTCTGATACACGTATTGTTAAAGGGTTACTGGCCTTAATTTTGGCCTTATACAATGGTCTAACACCCGAGCAAGCAACTCAAATTAATGCCTATAACGAATTTGAACGACTTGGTCTAATTAGCCATTTAAGCCCATCACGCGGCAACGGCATAAAAGCCATGGTTGATAAAATTCAAACCATGGCTCAGGAAAAGCGCTAAAAAGCGCTATTTTAAACTTCGCTGTTTTTTATCCAGGTATTTTCTAATTGCTTTAGCTGCAACAAAAAAGCCAAAGCTACCCGTTACCATGGTTGCTGAACCAAAACCGTTATTACAATCCATGTTCATCGAGCCATCTGCGCCTTGTTTTGCTTGACACACTTCACCGTCGGACGTTGGATACACTAATTGTTCGGTTGAATAAACACAATCAACATTAAATTTTCGCTTAGGGTTGCTACTAAAGTTGTACTGTTTTCTGAGAATATAACGGACTTTTGCAAGCAATGGGTCATGGGTTGTTTTAGCAACATCACCAAAACTAATTTGGCTAGGATCCGTTTGTCCCCCAGCACCACCGGTTGTAATAACAGGTAACTTGACTCGCTTACAATGGGCTATCAGTGCCGCTTTTTCTTTTACTGCATCAATACAATCAATTACATAATCAAAGCCCTGAATGTGCTCACGAATATTATCTAGGGTAATAAAGTCATCAATGACATTGACTTTAATATCTGGGTTAATTAATTCACAACGCGCTTTCATCGCGTCTACTTTAGCGTCACCAATCGTGCCAGTTAAAGCATGTATTTGACGATTAACATTCGTTGCGCAAATATCATCTAAGTCAATCAACGTCAATTGACCTACCCCGGTGCGTGCTAATGCTTCAGCAGCCCAGCTTCCGACGCCACCAATACCTATGACACAAAAATGTGCTTGCTGTAACCAATCAAATTGTTGATGGCCATATAAGCGCTTGATACCACCGAAGCGAATGTCTTGTGTTGTTTCTTTCATTTACCAATCCAACGTCCAAGGAGTCAGCCACTCTTTGAATTCGTCTGCGTTAAAAACTTCATTGAGATATGCGCCTGTCGTATGCGCACAGCGATATTCTTTTAGTTGACCTTGATACATAAATTGCAGGGCATATGCATGCAAATTAGTACGTTCATCTGGATTACCAGCATAAGTAACGTCACCCAATATAGGCGCACCAATGCTTTTCATTGCCACTCTTAATTGATGCGTCTTGCCAGAAAAAGGTTTTAATAAGTATGCGCGCAGGCCGGGGCGAATACTTTTTGAATAAAAGCGCGTGATAGCTGGGTTTTCTTGGCTTTTTAGCAACTTAAACGCACCTCGGCGACTTTTTTGCATATCACCTTTGATCCAGCCTTGCTTTTTTTTAGGTTTTTCATCACTCACAGCAAGGTAAAATTTATTCACTTGGTGCGCAGTGAAAAGCGATGTAAATTCTGCTGCTGCCTGCTTGTTTCTGGCTAAAATAATTAACCCAGACGTTACTTTGTCTAGCCGATGAACAGGAAACAGCTTTTCATTCACTCGTTGCTCTGCAAGTACAACAAACCCTGCACAGTCTTCACTGTGAAAGCTAACGCCCGCAGGTTTGTAAAAAACAAAAAAGTCATCTTCGCTAGCGTGAAGGTGAACAGCGTGAACATCAGTCATTGCACTCGTTGCTCAAAGCGGCTATTACACGTGTGAGATCGTCGGGTGTATCAACACCGGCTTGAGGTTCACACACAGCTCCTGCAATTTTAATGCTATAGCCGTGGTATAAAACACGTAACTGTTCAAGTGACTCAAGTTGTTCTAAACGCGATTCAGGCAATGCGATATATTGCTGAATGAAGCCAGCACGATACGCATAGATACCAATATGACGCGCATAATCAGCCAGATTTAGCGTGCTGTTATCGTCGTTCATCATTGCATCGCGATGATAAGGAATAGGCGCCCGCGAAAAATACAGTGCGTTTTGCTCAGTATCACTGACAACTTTGACACAATTCGGGTTAAATATATCATCCGAGTCAGTTATTTTAGCACTGAGCGTTGCCATCGGTGCATCAGATTCCGCCAGTAACTTTGCCACCTGACTGACGTTTTCACTGGCCAATAATGGCTCATCACCCTGTACATTGACGACAATCGTGTCACTTGCAAGGTTTAGCTTTTCAACCACTTCGGCAAGTCGTTCTGTGCCCGATTGATGGTCTTCACGTGTCATTAATACGTTATCTGTAAAGCCCTTTACAACATCAAACACCGCTTGATGATCGGTGGCAACATACACAGCACTTGCACCTGATGCAGCCGCTTTGTTGTAAACATGCTGGATCATGGGTTTACCACATATATCAGCTAAGGGTTTACCCGGTAAGCGGCTAGAAGCATAGCGTGCAGGAATGACAACTACGAATTCCACTTATCAACCTCTTCTTGGCTTAATTCACGCGCTTCGTTTTCAAGAAGCACAGGGATATCATCTTTTATTGGGTAAGCTAATTTTGCAGCAGTACTTATAAGCTCTTGATTTTCTTTATCTAAGCGCAACTTACCTTTACATACTGGGCAAGCAATTATTTCAAGTAATTTTGTATCAAAGGCCATGAAGGATCCCTTTTTGTTTTAATAATGAATGTAATTTTTCAATAACAGCGGCAGTCGGCCTTGCATCAACAGGTAGATAATACCAATTAGGTTTAGCAAAACTAAAGCACTTTACTGCGTCTTTTTCAGTCATGAACACGGCATCATTTTCAAAGCCCGAAAAATCAGTCGGTTGATAGTTATAATGGTCTCGAAAATGGTGTGTCGAAAGCAGGTCTATGCCTTGTTGCTTAAGGCTTAACTCAAAGCGTAAAGGATTACCAATTGCACTGATAGCGTGCCCGGTATTTAGCGTATCTGATACGCGTTCAAAAGATGCAACCGATCTAAATTGGCTGGGTACTAAGTCATAGCGGTAGTTTGTCGCCCCACCATTCTCTACCACAACATCAACTGACTTTAAACGCGCTTTAGTTTCTCTTAGCGGGCCTGCAGGCATCAAAAATCCATTGCCAAACTGGCGTTCACTGTCGACAATACAACACTCAATATCACGCGCCATTTTATAATGCTGCATACCATCATCTGAAATGATGATATCAATAGCGTGTTCTTGTTGCAGCTTTTCAATACTCGCTTGGCGATTGGGTCCTACCATCACCACGCATCCTAGCCGACGTTGAATAAGTACAGGTTCATCACCCGCTTCACTTGGGGTTGTTTTTTGTGTGACTAACAGCGGATAACTCGAAGACTTACCGCCATATCCACGGCTGATTACCGCGACCTTTAAACCCTGCTGTTGTAAGTACTCAGCGAGCCAAATAACAAAGGGGGTTTTACCATTACCACCTACGCTAATATTGCCAACAACAATGATAGGAACATTGGCCTTAAACGCCTTAAGTATTTTGAGCTTATAGAGACTAACTCGTAAGGTTGAAATTAGCCAAAAGATACAGCTCAAAGGTAAAAGCAGCACCGTTAAAAAGCGGGGCTGTTTGTACCAGCTTTGTTCAATCATACTCACTATTGTTCACCAAATTGCATCTTACAAAGCGCAGAGTAAGTACCGTTTTTTTCTAGCAGCTCGTTATGAGTGCCCTTTTCGATTACTTGGCCATTATCGATAACATAAATACAATCACTGTTTTCAATCGTTGATAAACGATGCGCAATCACGATTGATGTCTTCTCTTTCATTAAAGTATCAAGTGCCTGTTGGATCAGTTTCTCTGACTCGGTATCAAGCGCTGAAGTTGCTTCATCAAGAATCAAAATAGGTGCATCTTTTAAGATGGCTCGCGCAATGGCAATACGCTGACGTTGACCACCCGATAACATCACACCATTTTCTCCGACCAAGGTATTTAAACCCTCAGGTAAGTCTTTTACAAACTCCCAAACATGGGCCTGCTTGGCAACAGCAATTAATTCATCTTCAGTCAAACTTCTGTCTAACCCATAACAAATATTGTTCGCTATCGTGTCGCTAAACAACACGACTTGCTGAGAGACCAATGCAAACTGTTTACGAAGATCCGTTAGCTTGTAATCGGCAAGTGACACACCGTCGAGTAATATTTCGCTTTCACCTTCTAATTCATAATAACGAGGTAATAAATTAGAGATTGTAGATTTACCCGAGCCTGAGCGCCCGACCAATGCAATACTTTCACCGGCATCAATGCTGAGTGTTAAGTTTTTAAGAACAGGCTCTTCTTTAGTAGGGTAACAGAATGTCACGTTTTTAATTTCAATGCGGCCTGTTACCTTATCTACTGTATATGTACCTGTGTCTTTTTCGATTTCTTCATCAAGTACTAAAAATATACTTTGTGCAGCCGAAATACCTCGCTGAAGGTCGCTGTTCACATTAGAAAGTTGCTTTAAGGGTCTTAACAACATCATCATAGATGAAATTAATAACACAAAATCACCTGAGCTTATCGTGTCAATCATCGACGGCATCGATACAACCCATAAAATAACCGCCATCGCACTGGCTGCTAATATTTGTATAATCGACACGCTTAAAGCTTTCGTCGCATCCATTTTAATGCGTTGCTGGCGGTTGTGGTTGTTAATTGCAGAAAACTGAGCGATTTCTTGTTGTTGTCCACCAAAACCATGGATCACTTTATGGCCTGACAACATTTGCTCTGAAGTACGGGTAACTTGACCCATTGCCGATTGAATTTTTTTTGAAATCATTCGAAAACGTTTAGATACAAACGCAACAATCACTGCAACGAGAGGAATAATCACTAAGAAAATAAGTGATAATTTCCAGCTGGTATAAAACATATTAAACAATAAAAAAACAACAAAGGCGCCCTCTCTCACCACAATTAATAATGCTTTGGTAATCGCTTGCTGTACTTGTTCTGTATCAAATGTGATCTTTGATATTAAATCACCATTCGAATTTTTATCATGAAAAGAAACGGGTAAATGTAAAATATGTTCAAATAACTGTTGGCGTAATGTACGCACGACTTGTGAGCCAACATAACTCAAACAATACGATGACATGTAGTTGAACATCCCACGTCCCAATACCAGTGCAACAACGACAAATGGAGCATATGTTAACACCTTCGAATTACGGGCATTTAACCCTTCATCAATGAAAGGTTTCATTAAGTTGATAAACAAGGCGTCCATTGCTGAATAACCAATCATGCCCACGATTGCAAAAAAAGCGATTAATTTGTAATCACCGACATAACTCACTAATCGCTTATAGATTTGGGTTGTAGTTTGATCCATAACACTCTCTTATTCATAGACTTCGACTATTGTAGCCTTATGACAGTAAAAACAAAACGCCAATCTTATTCAAACCAGTAACTTTCCTGCTCACGGGCGAATTCTAAACGGTATGACTGCGGGTAAAATTTTATTCTTATGTGTCCATACTCAGCTGTGGTGTATTGTGGTATGTCACGGTCATTGTATCGCTTAACGACATCAGAATGAGGAAACGACCATTGCCCTTGGTAGGCAGATGAATGAAGTACAATCTCAGGATTTACAGCATCAATAAATAGGCCACTTGAAGATGTATTGCTACCATGATGGGGACTGATAAGAATGGTCGCATTTAAATCAACTTCCTGACTCACTAACTGCTGTTCAATGAATTTAGAAATATCGCCAGTCAATAACACGCTATGCTGGGGATTGCTTATTTTTAAAATACAGGAGCGATCATTATTATTATCATGATTCGAGTCGGCTGTAAGCGAAGTGATATTGAGGTTTTCAAATTTAAAATGCTGAGACAAACATGGCAGTTTGATTCCACTGGGATGAAACTTTTCAAACGTAGCAGTGTAACCTGCTTGTTTCCAACTCGTCAGTCCTCCCGCGTGATCATTATCTTGATGACTTATAATAGTCGCCACAACTTCTAAGTTTTGTTGTCGAATATTTGCAACGAGTACTGAATTTACATAATCATAACGCGCAAAGTATTGCGGACCTAAATCATACACAATGGCTTTATTATTGGTGCTTACCATCGCCATTAGACCATGTCCTACGTCAAATAAATCTAATTGAAATAAAGGTTTTGGTGTCAGCAACCAGTCAATAATAAAAATAAAGCTCGGGATTATACTAAAGCGTTTAAATGGGCTAAACAGCCCAATTAACAGGGTACAATACAAGTACAACAATGATTTAAAACCATTAATCCTCACATCAACCCAACGCCAATCATCAGGCGTTGAAATAATAAACTCAAAGGAGCTGTAAAATACAGCATCGAACAGCTTAAAAACGTAACTTGTATCAACAATCATAGACAACAGCGAATACATTACTAAGAGCGGCATAACCACTAAACTAATCAATGGCACAGCTATCAAATTAACTAAAAGGCCAATGACACTGACTCCGTCGAAAAAATATAACGACAAAGGTAAAAGCCCCACAAAAAGCGCTCCTTGGATCATAAACAGCTGAACACTGTGCTTTATTAAACCGTTTTTTATAGTTAGAGGCTGGTTAATCACTAAAAAAATAATGGCAACAGCAGTAAAACTAAAATAAAAACCAGGATTGAGTAGTGAAAATGGATTCATGACCAACACCACTGATAAAGCAAATAAGATACTTCGCCACTGCAGGGGATTTTTAGCTAAAAGGTAAATTATTAAGTAACAACCCAACATCACCAACGCTCGGGTTGCAGATACAACAAAATCGCTTAAGTAAACATACAAAAATGCACAACAGAACCCAAACACCACAAAAAGTTTACTAAGTTGCATGCTTTGTTTAATAGCAACCTGAGTACACATAAACACCCATTTGCTGGTATAAAAACCGAGTGTAAATATCAGGCCAATATGTAGTCCCGATATCGCAAGTAAATGACTGAGCCCCAGTTCGCGCAAATGAGTTTTATCGACTGACGAAATTTTACTTCTGTCCCCTGTTAATAAGGCATAGTACATCCATTGTAGTTTCGTACCCGCGGTAATATCACTGATATAAGATTGATAGTGTGACCTGATTGTAGCGCTACTTGTACTGCTTAAATGATGTGTTTTGCCAACTGTTCTGCCCTTATAAATAATTCGCTCTGTGAACGCAAAGCGCTCACGATTAAAGCTGTCAAAGTTTTTAACAGTTCGAAATGCTTTTAATTTAACTTGGCTTGTTAACAAGCTTCCCACATCTAGTTGCTTTTCAGTCGTAATACTTAGCATCGCTAAAGGGGCTATAAACCGAGGCAGCGAGCAGCCTTGAACATTAATCAAGCGTACTTTGGCATAATAAGGCGATGCAACAGAGTGAATTGAAATAATCTGTAAATGAGCGTCAATGGGTTTGTCTATTTCTATTTGACATAAACTGGCTGAGTAAAAAATAAGATAATGAAAAATTACGATAAAAATACCACAAATAAACCCTGACAATACCGACAAAAAAGGCTTAAAATAGAGACTCGCTAAAATGACAGCAAAACTCATTATATAGAACGCCGCAGTGTTCAGTGTGTAAACGGTTATAAAACACCCCAACACAAAGCCACTGCATAACCAAATAGATGTAAATGGTTGCTTTAGATGGCTAAAAAAACGATCCAACGGTTTTTACCCGATCATAACAAGGTAAGAGATCATAAATATTTAAGAATTTTTGGTCGTTTATTACATGACGCCAACTTATGGCACTTAAATAGACGCTCCGCTCGGGGTGCTTTTGCGGTAGGTTTGTTTTTTGCTTTCATCCCTGTTCCTTTTCAAATGGTTTTAGCTGCCGCCTTGGCAATTCCATTACGTGTTAACTTGCCTATTTCTGTTGCAACAGTGTGGATCACTAACCCGTTGACAATGCCTCCTATCTTTTATTGTTCATACATTGTTGGGACTATAGCCCTTGCTCAACCAACTCAACATTTCCATTTTGAGCCAAGTTGGCAATGGTTTATAGATAGCCTCACTACGATTGGACCCGCTTTTTTAGTCGGCTCATTAATTTGTGCTTCAGCGGCATCACTTGTAGGCTATTTTGCGATTGATATGCTTTGGAAGCGCTCAGTGCGAAAAGCGTGGCTACACCGTCATAAATAAAGCAACAACAAAAAACTAAAAAACATACCTTTCAGTATAGACAAAAAACCCAGCTTTAAGCTGGGTTTTTTCTGTTAATTATCGCGTAGTTAATTATTTCTTACTGAACACGCGGCGCACTGCAGCAAATGGCAACAGTAAAAACGCAAACCACGGAAAGCTTGCAGATTGACGTTCATATTGCTCAACTTCTTCCGCTGGGCATTCCTCTACGCTGCCACTAATAGGTGTTAGTTTTACAGCCACCGCAACACTTTCGTGTTCAATGTTGCCATCAACATCACGCACTACATTACCAAACGAATCTGTTTTCTCAACCGTTTTAGTCGCAACACCGAAAATTTCGTTATTGTTGTTGATTGATTTCGCTTCAGCTATTTTGTAGCCAAAACGTGTTTCACCATCTGCTTCATAACACGGTAATAAATCATTTAAATTAACAATTTTATCTTCACCAATGGTGTACATAAAACCTTCACGGCGACGTGTAGACGAATTAAAAATATCGGTTTCACCTTCACCGACAATAATACCATTATCATTTACATCATTAGCAATTGAGTTTGAACTTGCAAAGTAGTCGCTTGGGAATACAACAGTGTCATTTTGCTTGTCATAATAATAAAACTTAGTTGTTGTTCTACCCTCAATGCGCTTTGAAGCATAACCAACAATAATGTCATTGTCATTCATCGACAGCACTTGGCCTAATTGCCAATCATCGTCCTGATTGATAAATTCTTTGACTTCTCCGTTTTCGAATATAACCGGCATCGTGGTGCGTCGATCTGTGTCTTTGTATCGCACATCAGACATACCCGCAATTAACCCATTTTTGTTAATCGCATAAGCGCCACTTTTAAAAGCGAATTTTTCATCGTCTTTAGGAGTTAAACCTAAGCCCAAAATTTCAGTATTCGTGATGTTGAAATTATTATCTAATGTCCATTTAACGGCACGTTTATTGTATATTCCATTATTGTTATTTCGTTCAATACTCTCAACACAATCTGAAACAGGCTCGTCTTCACCATCACACCTGTCGTCGATATTTTCTTGGCGATCTTCTGCAATGTCTGTCGACACGGTACCAACAACTTCGTAACCAAGCTCTGTTTTAACAATATCATAAGCAGCACTAAAACCGCCAAATTCATCAAACTCAGGAGTAAGAGGCACTTTTACACCATCAGCTGAAATCACCACTCCCCGTCTAATAAAATCACGTAAGAAATGTGTCTCCGCTTCGTCTTCATCTGCTTGTGTAAAAGATGTTTTCTCGTAAGGAGCACTGCCCCAACCCGCCATAACACCGTCTTCAGCAACCGCACTTAAGTAGTTAGATGTAGAACGTGTTAAACCATCATAATCCAATGATTGTTCATCAAAAATAACTTGTTCAGTTGACCCCTCAGCGCTATAGACAGTGGCAATTGCACTCGCTAATTTCTGATACTCGGAATCCACAGAACGGCTATCACTCGCTAAAAAACGGATCATAAACGTATGCGCATCGGCATTGGTATTTACGGCATCGTTATTTTCAATGTCATCAAGTGTAAACGTAATTTCTTTATCAATTAGTTCAAATCTGTCTTTTTCGCTTTCGTAAGCAGACTTAATAGCATTGTCATCAAAATCAATATAAGAAATATCAATTGGTAATCTGTAAACACCATTACTTAAACCAATAACATGACCATTTTCGCTAACGTCTGTTACATAATTCAGTTTTGCGCCATCTAAACCACCAAGCTCTGTTAGCTTATAGGTCGCGCTCATCGCTGAGGTACTTAAGGTGGCTAAAATACTGGCAGCGAGTAGTTTATATTTCATTTTAATCCTTACTACTGATTCTTTAAATCTTCGAGTTCTTCCCAGCGCTCAAATGCGGCTTCAAGCTCAGACTCTAACTGGGCTAAATGGTTCAATGCTTCTGTTGTAATTGCTGCATCTTGCTTAAAAAAGTCCGGATCACTAACCACAAGTTGC
This sequence comes from Pseudoalteromonas sp. MBR-15, assembly GCF_053628915.1. NCBI lineage: Bacteria > Pseudomonadati > Pseudomonadota > Gammaproteobacteria > Alteromonadales > Pseudoalteromonadaceae > Pseudoalteromonas > Pseudoalteromonas sp. MBR-15. The sequence goes on along the minus strand of NZ_JBRJHH010000008.1, from coordinate 195,682 downwards.
TGAGCATCGAGCGCTTTTTCAAGTTGTTCCACTTTACTGGGTAATTCTTCTAATTCAAGTTTTAATTTGTAAGAGAGTTTATTGCTCTTCTTTTGCGTTTTATCATTACTCACACCAGCAGACTTTTCTGGTTTCACTTGTTGCTGCTGTTGTTTTTGCTGTTCGGCTAAATATGCGGTGTAGGCTTCATAATCGCTGTAACCACCCACAATATCACTTATTTTACCATCACCCTCGAAGGCCCACACGGAGTTACATGTATTATCAATGAACTCACGGTCGTGACTTACAATCAAAACAGTTCCTTGGTATTGGTTAATAATATCTTCCAATAGCTCAAGTGTTTCAATATCTAAATCATTGGTCGGTTCATCCAGAACCAAAATATTCGAAGGCTTTAAAAATAATTTCGCGAGTAATAAACGGTTTTTCTCCCCACCTGACAGTGCTTTAACAGGCGTGCGTGCACGAGCTGGCGGAAATAAGAAATCTTGCAAATAACCCAACACATGACGTGAACGACCGCCCATCATCACTTCTTGTTTACCTTCTGCTACGTTATCTTGCACTGTGGCTTCTTCATCCAATTTCTCGCGATATTGGTCAAAATAAGCAAATTCAAGGTTTACACCTTGCTTAACGGTACCTGCATCCGGTTGTAAATCACCAAAAAGAATTTTTAATAATGTTGTTTTACCGATACCGTTAGGACCGACAAGACCAATACGATCACCACGCATGACCAGTGTAGAGAAGTCTTTAGCAATCACTTTATCTTTAAAAGCGTGGGCAATATGCTTCGCTTCAAAGACTAACTTACCAGAGCGCTCTGACGTTTCGATATTGAAGTCTGTTTTACCCACTTGCTCAACACGTTGTTGACGTTCTTTACGAAGCGCTTTTAGCGCACGCACACGTCCTTCATTACGTGTTCTTCGGGCTTTGATCCCTTGACGGATCCACGTTTCTTCTTCTGCTAAACGTTTATCAAAAAGGGCATTCTGTGCTTCTTCTACTTTTAAATCATGTGCTTTTTGCTCTAAGTAGGTGGCATAATCCCCAGGATAAGAGACAAGTTTACCGCGGTCTAAATCAAGAATCCGCGTTGCAACAGCACGTATAAAGGCACGGTCATGAGAAATGAAAACAATGCCACCTTTAAACTCTTTTAAAAATTGCTCAAGCCAAATAACACTGTTCATATCCAAGTGGTTGGTTGGCTCGTCAAGCAATAACAAATCGGGTTCGCTTACTAAGGCTCGTGCTAAGGCAACTTTACGAAGCCACCCGCCAGATAATGACTCTAATTTAGCTTCAGGTTCGAGCTCTAAACGTGACAAAACCAGTTGAATACGCGTATCAAACCGCCATCCATCCACTGTTTCAAGTTGATTTGATAAACGTTCAAGTTTATTCAGCAACTTGTCATTGCAGTCGGTTTGCATTTGATTACTGACCTGATGATAATCAATTAATAGCTGAGCTATATCTGGCATACCCTGGGCTACGTAGTCAAATACAGTACCTTGAGCACCTTTTGGTGGATCTTGCTCTAAACGAGAAATGCGGATACCACCTAACTGGTTTATCTCACCATCATCTAGGGTAACTTGCCCATCTAACACTTTTAATAACGTTGATTTACCGGCACCATTGCGCCCTACAATACACACTCGTTCACCTGACTCAATAACCGCATCAGCATCATCAAGTAAAGGATGTGTACCGTAAGCAAGCTGTGCTTTGGCAATTCTGATTAAATCCATCGTGACTACTACTCTTATTCTTAATTATCAGCAATAAATTTTGCTAACTGTAATTCATCAAATGGCCAATATAGTGTTTCACCATTTTCTTTTTTAACAATTGGAATACTCGTTTGATACGCACTGATTAACTGTTCATCGTCCATAATATCGTGCGCTACAAAATTTACCTTGGCAGCCACTAATAATTCATCGGCCAATTCACACAAATGACAACCATCTGTGTGATACAAAGTAAACTTAGCCATGAGTAATTAGCCAGCTATTATGAATTTGCTTATTACGCTTAAAGTCTGGAGATAAGGTATTCGCTGAAATATTTTCTGCTTTTAACCCTAAGCCCATCAGACCCACTTCATCAATTGTGAAACCGCGTTTGTTATTAGAGAAAATTAATGTGCCATTTGGACTTAGAATTTTCTTTACCCAAGTCAATAATTTAATATGGTCGCGTTGAACATCAAAAGCATCTTTCATGCGTTTTGAATTCGAAAACGTTGGCGGATCTAAAAAGATAAGATCATATTGGCCCTGCGCATACTCTAACCACTTTAAACAATCGGCTTGTTCAAAACGATAACGAGTATTACTAATACCATTCAGGTCAAAGTTTTCTTGTGCCCATTTTAAATAGGTTTTCGACATATCAATCGTGGTAATCGCTTTTGCGCCACCCAATGCAGCATGAACAGATGCACTACCGGTATAAGCGAATAAATTTAAAAAGCGTTTATCTTTTGCATTTTGCTGAATGTAGCGACGAGCCAAGCGGTGGTCAAGGAATAAACCCGTATCTAAATAATCAAACAAATTCACTTTAAACTTAGCGCCAAATTCTTCAACCACTTGGGTGCGATTTTGTTTTGAAACTTTGGTGTATTGCTCTTCGCCTTTTTGTTTTTTGCGAACTTTTACTGCAATATTTTCAGCGGCTATATCTAATTGCTCAGCGGTTAAACTTATGACATCTTGCAAACGTTTTTGCGCTGTACTGTCATCAATTTCTTTCGGGGCGGCGTATTCGAAAATAACCGCGGCGTTATCATATACATCAACAGCGACGTTGTATTCAGGAATATCTGCATCGTAAACACGATAGCAACTTACTTCGTTTTGTTTTAGCCAATTTTTTAGGTTCTGCTTGTTTTTCTTTAAACGATTAGCAAATGCTGTTGAGCCTTCATAGTTAAGTGCAGGTTTATCTTCTTTACTTAATTCAACTTGTTTATCGTCCAGTTGATAGAGATTAAGCACGACATCTAATGGGCCATTTTTAAACTTATAGCGTTTGAGTTTTACTAACTTCAATAATTTAAATAAGCTTTCATCTGTGCCTAATAAAGCTAACTTCCAATGATTAAAGTGCTTTTTAAAGCCCACGCCTAAACTACGATGCAAGTTAACCAGCTCAGCCATTGAGCCGAGTCGCTCGCCATAAGGTAAGTTCGAAATCACAACACCGGGCAACTTAGCAACACTAGTCAGTTTTGTAGCATCACTTTGCTTGAACTTGATCACGCTTGCAAGGTCTGCTCGCTCAGCATTTTCTTGTGCTTTTGCAATAACAGAGGCATCAATATCATGACCAATTAACCACAATTTAGGCTCTGTAATTTGTGCCATTAATTCTGCTTTTAATTCTTTATACTTTTGAATTCGAAAACTAGGTAAGCGCTCAAATGCAAAGCCTTCGCGGAATAAACCAGGTGCTTCGTTTCGTGCCATACTAGCCGCTTCAATCAAAATAGTACCAGAGCCACAACATGGATCGAATAATGGTTGTTGAACATTTTCAAGCCAGCCACTGCGTTTTACAAGTGCAGCTGCTAAGTGTTCTTTTATGGGGGCTTTGCCTTGATCTTGACGATATCCACGTTCAGACAAACGAGGACCAGAATAATCAATATACAACGCCACACCATGACGGTTTAATCGTGCAACAACACGCACATTAGCATTGTATTTATCAACATTTGGACGCTGTTCGAACAAGTCAGCAAAGTAATCAACAATTGCATCTTTTATTACTAAACCAGAAAACTGCGTGTTTTTTAAGTAATCATTCGTACCCGTAAAATCAACAGCGAATGTCTGTTTTGGCCCAAACCATTCTTGCCATGGCTGCAATCGTGCAAAATTATACAGGCTGTCTTTGTCTTTAACGCCTTCTTTCTCTTCTATCAACATTAGAATTCGCGTCGCAAACCGACTCGATAAACAAATTTTTTGTGCTAATAAGCTGTCAGCTTCAAAACGGACAGAACCAACAGTTTGCTTTGAGACTTCTGCGCCAAGCTCTGTTAACTCTTCAACAAGTAAATTTTCGATTCCGATAGAAGTAAGTGCGATAAATTGCAAAGTAAAAACCCTTAAATGCTAATTGCGCAGGATTATAGCATAGCTTAGCGAACAAAAACGCCATCATTTAAAGGGATATTAAGCAGATTTAAACTGTTTTTGTTGGATATAAACAGGAAAGATACGATTGTTTAGCACTTTGATAGCTTCAAATTGCTGCAACGATAGATTTTCATCTAACTGAAAGTGCTCACTTAAGTTAATACACACAGACGCATCGCTGCAATGATCAACAATTAAAAACTCACCTTCTTGGGCGTGTGAGCAAAGTTTAACAACCGCTTCAACACTTGGTTCACTGCCATGGTACTCATGAAAAAACCAACTTTTAGCAAGCACTGGTTTTAAATGAAATTTAACCGCAGTCGCGTTCAAAGCAATTTGGCAAAGTTGCGCAGGGCTCCAGAGCGAGAATGTCTCAAGATATTGATAGACTTGTTGGTAAAAATCAGCGTCTTCGAGGCTAAAATTTGGTTCACACAAGACAGCATCAGTGAGCTGACGAAGTTTGTAAGGCGTGCATAGCTGCATATTTTGGTCAAGGTCAACCAAAAGACGATTATTTTTAGAACAAGCAAGCCATTTCCATTGCTTTGATGCTTGTAACATGACTCCTCCCTCTACTAAAAATAAAAAATTCCTGCATACTTAGCACATAAGTATAACTAAAGCAGACCATTAATAAAATGATTTTTTAGAACATTTTATTAATGATCAATTGCTTAGATAACTGATCCTTATAAGCCTTTTAGGATCGTTTTTACCAATTCTGGGCCTTTATAAATGAAACCCGTGTAAACTTGAACGAGGTCTGCACCGGCAGCAAACTTCTCTTTTGCTGATTCTGCATCATCAATTCCACCAACACCAATAATAGGTAACTTACCCTCAGTTAGACGCTTTATCTCACTAACGACGTGGGTTGAGCGAGCACGTACAGGTTGCCCCGATAAGCCCCCAGCTTCATCTGCATACTGTTGTCCTTGAACTGCTGCACGTTCAAGTGTGGTGTTTGTCGCAATAACACCATCGATCTTATTATTGATCAATGAGTCACTGACTTGTGAAATCTGTACTGCATCAAGATCAGGCGCTATTTTGACAAGCATTGGCACGTGCTTATTATGTTTTGCAGCCAAATCCAACTGTTCATTTTTCAGGCTTTGTAATAAATCATCTAGCGCTTCACCGTACTGTAAATCACGCAATCCTGGCGTATTTGGCGAAGAGATATTGACCGTAATGTACGATGCATATTCGAATACTTTGCGCATACAGTGGATATAGTCGTCTTTACCCTGCTCGTTAGGTGTGTCTTTATTTTTGCCAATATTGATACCTAGAATGCCATCATACTTTGCAGCTTTAACATTATTAACAAGGTTATCGACTCCTTTATTATTAAAGCCCATACGATTAATGATCGCATTTGATTGAGGTAAGCGGAAAATACGTGGTTTGTCATTACCGGCTTGTGGACGAGGTGTCACTGTACCGACTTCAACAAAACCAAATCCCATTTGTGAAAAAGCATCAATACACTCGGCATTTTTATCTAGCCCAGCTGCAAGACCCACCGGATTTTTGAATTCTAAGCCAAGAAAATTAACAGGTTTATTAGGGACTGTTTGTGACCATGCTGCACTCAATGGAGTATGCGCAAATCGACGTAAATTATTAAGTGCAAATTCATGAGCCCACTCCGCATCACGGGTAAACATAAAACGGCGAGCTAGATCATAAAACATGGTTTGTTCCTTAGGTAAAATAAACAGTGTAGCTTTATTAAAACGGTACATTGCAAATTAAGGGCAAAAAAATACCCCAGCGAGCTGGGGTATGTATTTTAACGACTTTTCATTTATTTGGAAGTGTCACAGTTGTGGCTTAGCAACATTAGTTCACGAAGTGCCACTGAGAACTTCGCAAAATCGTGGCTTTGCGATGTCTTAAACTCAGATAACATCTGTTTCCAACGTTGTAATAACAACTCTTGATTATCCATCCACTCGTCAATTTGTGCGTCTACATCTTTGTTGTCACCAACAAAGCTATTTAACACAACCGCTGACAATGTGCGTTGTTGCCAGTCAAGCTCTTCTCGGTATGATGCACGAGCAAGTGCTTGCCAATGGTTTGCAACAGGTTGATTCGTAATTTGGTCTAAGAACCAATGTAATCCCATACGCGCACCCAGCTTGAAGTAAGTGTTAGACACCATGTCGATACTGCAATTTGAGTTATTAGCAATTTCAGCTAAGTCCATTACAGAGAATAAGCTTGAAAGTGAGACAATGCGCGTAGCCAGTGCTTTTGGCACATTGTTATCAATCAATTTATCTGCTGCTTTAACTAAGCGTTCGCTTTCTTTCTCAACCATGTAGCTGTTTAAGTTTTCGCTTAAATCGGCGAATGTGGGTGAGAAGAACTCAATTGCTTGTTCAATCGTTTGTGCTTTATTACGGTGACGTAAGAACCAACGTGTTGCACGACGTACAGTACGGCGTAATTGATACAGCATTTCTGTCTGAACTGCCGCTGGTATCTTATTATCAAGCGCCACAATTGATGACCACGTATCTGTCATCTGGAACACTTCTTTAGCGATTGAATAACACAGTGCTATTTCAGCTTCGTTTGCACCGGTTTCTTCATTCATACGAACCATGAAGTTAAGGCCCATATCGTTTACGATATTATTGGCAAGTTTAGTTGCAATAATCTCTTTACGAAGTGGGTGGTTATCCATTGCGTCGTTAAACTTCTCGCGAAGTGGCACTGGGAATGAATTAACTAACAACTGACGGTAATAAGGGTTTTCTGTGATCTCTTCAACAACAAGAGACTCTTTAAGAACCATTTTCGCGTATGAAACAAGCACAGACAGCTCAGGACGAGTTAAGTCTTTACCTGCGGCTGCGCGCTCAGCTAATTCTTCATCTGTTGGGATGAACTCAATCGCACGATTTAACTTGCCATCTTTTTCAAGTGCATGAATAAAGCGTACTTTTTCTTTAAGTGTTGACGTACCTTTAGACTGAGTAATAGACAGTGTATGCGTTTGACGGTAACAATCTTTAATGACTAGTTGTGACACTTCATCGGTCATTGAATACAGTAACTCATCACGTTGTTTACGTGTTAAGTCACCTTCAGCCACTAAACCATTTAATAAGATTTTGATGTTAACTTCGTTATCCGAACAGGCAACACCGCCCACGTTATCAATAAAGTCAGTATTTACACGGCCACCTTTGGCAGCAAATTCGATACGACCCAGTTGCGTCGCACCTAAGTTACCACCCTCACCTAAGATTTTCGCACCAAGTTCAGCACCATTAATACGTAATGCATCATTCGCGCGGTCGCCCACATCTGCATCTGTTTCTTTAGAGTTCTTAATGTAAGTACCGATACCACCATTCCACAGTAAATCAAACTCCATCATTAAGGCAGCTTTGATTAACTCATTAGGTGTCATGCTCGCTTTCTTGGTGCCAAGCATTTTCTTCATTTCAGGGCTTAAGCTAATTGATTTAGCGGCACGAGAGAAAACGCCACCCCCTTGTGAAATAAGATCTTTATTGTAATCTTCCCACGAAGAACGTGGTAGATTGAATAAACGCTCACGTTCTGGATATGACGTCGCTGCATCAGGGTTAGGATCAACAAATATGTGCATGTGGTTAAACGCCACTTGCAGTCGAATGTGCTTAGAAAGCAACATACCATTACCAAATACGTCACCCGCCATGTCACCTATGGCCACCACAGTGAAATCTGTTGTTTGACAGTCAATATCCATTTCGCGGAAATGACGTTTAACAGATTCCCACGCACCTTTTGCAGTGATACCCATTTTCTTATGGTCATAACCCACTGAACCACCTGATGCGAAAGCATCACCTAGCCAGAAGTTATACTCGTTAGCAATGCCATTTGCGATATCAGAGAATGTAGCAGTACCTTTATCGGCAGCAACAACAAGATATGGGTCGTCTTCATCATGACGGACAACATCAACAGGCGGAACAATCTCGCCACGCTCAATGTTATCTGTAATGTCTAATAAACCACGGATAAAGATTTTGTAGCACTCTTGGCCTTCTTTAAAGAATGCTTCACGGTCTGTTGGAAGTTGCTTACAAACGAAACCACCTTTCGAGCCTACTGGCACAATAACTGTATTCTTAACTTGTTGTGCTTTAACAAGACCCAATACTTCAGTACGGAAATCTTCACGACGGTCTGACCAACGCAGACCACCACGCGCAACTTTGCCACCGCGTAAATGCACACCTTCAACACGCGGCGAGTAAACGAAAATCTCGAACGCTGGAAGCGGTAGTGGCATTTCAGGGATCATAGAAGGCTGTACTTTGAACGATACATATGACTTAAATTGGCCATCAGCTTCTTTTTGGAAGAAGTTAGTTCTCAGTGTCGCGTTAATCATATCAACGTATAAACGAATGATACGGTCATCATCTAGGTTAGCAACGTTTTCAAGCTCAAGGTAAATTTGACTAATCAGTTTCTCAAGCGTCTTTTCGCTACCAGGGTTCTTAACAGAGAACTTCTTAGTAAATAAATTAACGATTTGCGATGCAATATGCGGGTAATTAGCAAAAGTACTTTCAATGTAAGTTTGCGAGAACGTTACACCAATTTGACGCATATATTTCGCGTAAGCACGTAAAATTGATGCTTCACGGCCTGTTAAGCCACCCATTAATACTAAACGGTTGAAGCCGTCGTTTTCTAAACGATTGTTCCAGACATTTGTTAATGCAGCACGGAATCGAGCTGACACTTTATCAAAGTCAGCGATACCCTTGTTGTCAATTAGCATGGTGAAGTCCATGATCCAATTAACGTTACCATCAGTTGTTTTTACTGAGTAAGGCGTTTCACCTACAACGCGAAGTCCAAAGTTTTCTAACATTGGCATGACGTCAGATAAATGAATAGGCTCATCCTTATGGAACAAGCTTAAGCGTACAACATTGGTATTCGCTTCTTCTTGCGGACGATAGAACAACATTTCTAATTTGTTTTCGTCGCTAAGAAGCTCAAGCTTTTCAATATCAACAACTGCAGCGCTTGGAAGAACTTGATCTTTATACGCACTTGCAAAAGCTTGCGCATATTTACGGTTTAATTCTTTACCGCGTGCTTCACCTGCACTTTCAAGTAATGCAGATTGTAATCTATCTTCCCAAGTACGGGCCGCTTCAATTAGGTTATTTTCGATGTCTTTCACGTTATATTCAATATTATTGTCAGTCACACGCACCGTGTAGTGTGTACGGGCTAATGTCGACTCAGAGAAGAAAGTAGTAAATTCGACTTTTTCGTCAGAATTAAATGCATTCGCTAAAATACTTTGTGTTTCACGGCGAAGTGCGGTGTTGTAACGCTCGCGTGGTACATAAACCATACACGAGAAGAAACGACCGTATGCGTCTTTACGAACAAAAATGCGACACATATCACGCTCTTGTACTTGTAACACGCCCATTGCAACTTCTAGCAGCTCGGTTTCACGTGCTTGTACAAGCTCATCACGCGGGTACGTTTCTAAAATATTTAACACGGCTTTGTATGCATGCGTACCTTTTGCAAAATCACACATTTCCATAATGCGGTTAATTTTACTTTTTAGTACTGGCACATCAGCGGCGCTGTTGTTATAAAAACTTGATGAGAATAAACCGATGAAACGGTCTTCACCAACCACGTTACCTTTATCATCGAAACGTTTAATGCCTACATAATCGATGTACGCAGGACGATGAACGCGAGACACTGAGTTCGTCTTTGTCAAGATGAGTAAGTTATTGCTACGCGCTTCTTGACGCGCCACTTCAGGTAACTCAGATAAAAGACGGCTGTGCTCTTCGTCTGAGTTTTTCATTAAACCTAAGCTAGTGCCTTTTTTACCTTTTAACTGATAGTCGCCTTGAACTGGCGAAAGCTCGTATTCACGGTATCCCATTAGAGTGAAATTATCTTTCGCTAACCAGTCTAAAAACTCAACCGTTTCAGAAACTTCACTTTCTTTATTATTATGGTGACGCTTCGGTAAGTCTTTCGTTACAGCAATTAGTTTTTCACGAATTGGCTGCCAATCTTCTACAGCAACAGAAACATCAACAAGCACAGATTCAAGCTCTTTCTTAAACGATTCAATCACTTTTGCGTCTGTTTGACGATCAATTTCGATAAAGAATACCGTTTTTGTAGACGTTGATTCTTGCTCTGCTTTTAAGCTAGAAATACCCGTGATTTTTGCGTTTTTATCACGTTGAATTTTAAGCGGAGAGTGAAGTAGCAAGTGAGAAGCGATGTTTTCGCGGGTCATGGCCATGCGCACAGAATCAACTAAGAAAGGCATATCTTTAGCGATAATTTCTACAATTGTGTGCGATGACTGCCAGCCATCTTTTGCTACTTCAGGATTGAAAACACGGACAACCGCGTCATCAGAATTATTTTTTTCTAGCGAGTTCCATAGGCTTAGTGCAGCGCCATATAAGTCACTATCGTTGCGATGTGCCAAATCCTCTTTAGACATATTGCTGTACAAGGCTTTGGCGAATTTCTCAACGAGTAACACATTATCAGCGTGAACTTTTTTCTGGATCAGCTTACAGACATTATCTAAGATAACCGAGGCTTGCCCTTCATTTCGTGTCATTGTATGTTCCTTAATCTATACTACTTATTGATTAGTAGAATATTTGTACAGCCATTTATTAGCGTGGAGTCAGGTAAATTCTAACTCTTTTACAGCTAATAAACAGCCTTTTCGATGAAATCATTTTAAGCTTTTCAGCTATTTGGTCATCTATTCACAAAATATAGATATATATGGCCATTCCTGGCCATATCGGAGCACAATTATTTACATTATTTTTTCTGGTCAGTCCAGAGGAAGCTACCAATCGCGGGTAAAAGCAGCACTGCACCTAACATATTCACTAAGAACATAAAGGTAAGCAGAATACCCATATCCACCTGGAACTTCAGATCAGAGAAAATCCACGTGCTCACCCCTATCGCCAAGGTGATACCTGTGAAGAGTACTGCACTGCCTCGTTCAACAAGGGCGTTACGGTAAGCGACTTCTAATGCGACGCCACGTTTTAACTGTGACATCATCGATGACAGAATGTAAATTCCGTAATCAACGCCAATCCCCACCCCTAATGCGATAACAGGTAAGGTTGATACCGTTAAGCCTATTTCTAATTGCACCATTAATGCTTGCGCAAGTGTTGATACGATATACAACGGCAGTACCACGGCTACTGTGGCTTTTACGCTCCTAAAACTCACTAAGCAAAGTAAAATAACTGCGCCATAAACATAGAGCATCATCGGTAATTGTGCAGCCGACACAGATTCATTTGTTGCAGCCATTACCCCAACAGGGCCTGAAGCTAGCTTAAATTGCACTTTATCGGTTTGCTCTTGAGCTGCAAACTCTTTTACCTTTGCGACAACATGATCAATTGTCTCTGCTTTATGGTCATTTAAGAAAATGATTACAGGCATCACTGAACAGTTACCATCTAACAAACCAGAGCTGGTCTCAACACGCGATGTCGATTGCACTAAGCTTGCGGTATTACGCGGTAAACTTTGCCATTTTAAATTACCTTCATTAAAACCAGCATTAACCGACTGAGCAACGCTACTTAAACTCACTGCTGATTGTACGCCAGCTACATTTTCCATTTGCCATTGGAAACGACCGATTCGCTCCATTACATCATGCTCTGTACACGCTGCTGGATATGCTTCAACAATCACTTTTAAAATGTCTGATGAAATCGTGTACTTATCTGAAATCAAGAAGGTGTCTTGATTATATCGCGCATCTTGATGCAGTGAAGGTGCGCCGGCATGCAAGTCACCAATACGCATTTTATCTGCCTGCCAGTAACCGACTGCAAAGAGGAGTGCCGTTAAAACAATGATGACTGCTGCGGTCTTACGTTCAGTTGTCTTAACCAAAATTTCACGCAAGGTATCCAGCATGTTTGGTTTGTCTGTGTGGTTACCAGATTGGATACGCACCGAACCTTCAAAGTTCATGTAAGACGCCCAAACAGGCAGAAGGATCAAGTTAGTGAATATAATCACCGCCACACCCAAACTCGCTGTAATCGCTAACTCTCGGATAATACCGATATCAATGGTTAATAATGTTAGGAAGCCAATCGTATCAGATAACAACGCTATACCACCGGGGATTAACAAGGCTCTAAAACTTGCCTGACAACACACGCGTGTATTGCTGCCGGTGCACACTTTTTTACCAATGTCGTTGATCATTTGCACGCCATGGCTTACACCAATAGCAAACACCAAAAATGGCACTAGGATTGACATTGGATCAAGTCCAAAGCCAAGACTTGACAGTAAACCAAGCTGCCAGATGACCGCTATAATTGAACAAGCAATCGGCAAAATTGTTAGTTTTAAACTGTGGCAGAATAACCACACCATGATAAATGTAAATGCGATAGCAATAGCGAAAAACAGCACCACCCCTTTCGCACCTTCTGCAACATCACCCGCCATTTTCGCAAAGCCAATAATATGAATACTGACTTTGTCTGTACTGAGCGGTTCGCGTACTTGTGTTTCTAATTTTTCAGCAAATGCGAGGGTATCGAGTTTTTCTTGCGTTTGGGGATCAAATTCAAGTAGCTGTGCTGTCACCATCGCACATGAATAATCACTCGCAATCATGCGCCCCACAACTTTTGCTTTTTCAATATTCTCTTTTACAACTGCTAAACCTTGTTTATCAGCAGTAAAATTGGCTGGAATAATTGGGCCACCGGCAAAGCCGTCTTCAACCACTTCTACAAAACGTGCACTGGGAGCAAAAATTGAGTTTACTAGCGGACGATTTACCCCTGGAATAAAGTAAAGTTGGTCATGAACAGCTTTTAACTGCGTAAAAAACTCCTCATTAAATATATCGCCCTCAGCATCACACACTGAAATTAAAATGCTGTTTGCACCACCAAACTGCTTTTCATGTTTGGTATACACTTTCATGTATTCGTGGTTTAGTGGAATATTCTTATTAAACGACGCATCGAGTTGAATTTGTGTTGCTTTAAACAATAAAAAACAAGTGATTACTGCAAACGAAATAATCGCAAATAGACGATGACGAAACACCGCCTTTTCTAAAAAATCTAAAAAGCCACGCATTACTGATTCAACTCCTTCACTTTAATGCCATCTTCAGAAGCCATAACCAGTTTATTCTGAAATACAACGCCATCGAGTAATGATTTACCATCAGCCATCTGCTCTTCTGTTAGCTCACCATCTTTGATATGAAAAATAACCCCACTGTTTGCGAATAATAGCCATTCATTTTTGTAATTAATTGCGCTATTAACGGTAGCGTGATTATCAGAGTCAACTTGTAGCCACTCTTGAGATTGCGCTTGGCGTGTAAAAATATTTCCCCGTAGACCTGCAACAAGATCTTCGCCACCGCTTTGTGCAGTTGACGCAAACGTAAAGAAAGAACCCATATATATTTCTTCTAAACGCTGCCATGTTTGACCATTGTCTAGGCTTTGCGCCATTAAACCCATTTCACCCACGAGCATTAAACGGTCTGCAACGTTAACAATACGGTTAAAATGTGGCAGGATTGATGCTGTTTCAGCTTCGTATCCTTCAGGATCATTGTTTTTAAGATCGTTTAAATAATCACGGTCATCCTCAAATAATAAGCTGTCTAAAAACCGTTTATTCCAGTTTTTTCCGCCATCATTCGTTTCAAAAAACATCCCATAAGCACCCACTGCGTAGCCATGCTGCGCTGAGGTAAATAAGATGTCTAAGCACGGCTTATCCATATGGGGCAATGCCTGTTGCAATTGCCATGTTTTACCAGCATCCGTCGTATTAATAATGGTTGCATCATGGCCACAGGCCCATCCTAAATCCGTGTCATAAAAGTTAACTGCCGTTAATAACACTTGTGTAGGTACACTCGCCTGTTGCCATTGCTGTGCATCTGAGCTGGTAATGACAACACCATGTTTACCAACTGCGATCAGTTGATTGCCTGATATCTCAATATCAGTGAGAAGGGTTTTGTCTGCGTTAACAGCAGAAATTGCCTGCTGAGGCTGTGGCATGTCTTGAGCAAAACATGAAGCACTATAAGCAAGACAAGCATAAAGCAAATACTTCATAAAGATAAATCGCCTTCGATAGAATAAAAAAGCAAGCCAACAACATAATCGTGATTACACTTTTCATACGTTGACTTGCCTACATTGCAAGAGGCACCTGTTTTCAGGTGCCTGGTGTGTAGATTAACGACCTTCGCGGCGTAATGCGCTAGAGGTAAACTCATTGTCGTTTAATGTTTTTGAGAAGTCATACATTTTTTCTTGGTTATCTAAACCAATCGCTAAATAACGACGTGAATTTAAGTCGTGGTATACATCTAGCGTACTCCAATGCGTAGGTACTTCGTAGTAGTTCAAGCCATGCGACATTGCAACACGATACATTTGATCGCGATTATCATAAATATCGGCTACATGAACTTGCCAGCTATCCTCGTCAATATAAAACACACGCTTTTTATAAATATGACGCGTGCCTTCTTTAAGGTTCGCTTCTACAACCCATACTCTGTGCTTTTCATAGCGCACATGTTCAGGGTTAATATGACCCGCTTGTAAAATATCATCGTAGGTTAACTTGTCGCTATGAAGCTTATAACTATTGTAAGGAATATAAAGCTCTTGCTTCCCTTTTAATGTCCAGTTATAGCGATTTGGTGAACCATTAAACATATCAAAGTCATCGGTTGTACGTAAGCTATCTGCTGCAGTACCCGGTGCATCATAGGCTACGTTCGGCGCACGACGAACACGACGTTGACCTGAGTTGTAGGTCCATGCTTGACGTGGCGTTAAGATTTGGTCCATTGTTTCATGAACAAGCAATGCGGTACCAGCAAGTCGAGCAGGTTCTGTTACCTTTTGCTTAAACTTAAATAGAATATTTGATTCTTGAAGTTGTTCAGGTGTCGACTTTGGATTTGAGTATTCAACTAACAACTGTTCATCAAAACCTACATAATTATACGAGCCTGATGCCGTCGGTGCTGCTTGTCCAGCATAACGCTCTACGGCTAAACCACGAAAACGTAATAGGTGATTCCAAATTGCTTCTAAGCCGTCTTTAGGAATTGGGAATGGCACGCCTACTGCCGTGTTCTTAATACCATTACCGCCTTCAA
The DNA here is from genome assembly GCF_053628915.1 of Pseudoalteromonas sp. MBR-15. Lineage (NCBI taxonomy): Bacteria > Pseudomonadati > Pseudomonadota > Gammaproteobacteria > Alteromonadales > Pseudoalteromonadaceae > Pseudoalteromonas > Pseudoalteromonas sp. MBR-15. The sequence continues at coordinate 180,256 of NZ_JBRJHH010000008.1, read as the reverse complement.
CTAATTCAGCCGTAGTCGCGTATTTTTTAGTAGCATCGTATACAAACTGAGGATACGAAGCACTGCGACGGGTTGGATAAATGTTCATTTTAAAAGTGTCAGGGTATGTATTGAATAACTCAATTTGACCAGGACTCAAGAGATCTTTGTATTTATCGACGTTCGACTTATCGATGGTGAATAATACCTTGTCATCTGCAAACGGATCAGGGTGATGCATACCCGGTTTGTAATCTGCAGGAGGCGTTGTAATACCGCCTGTCCATTCAGGGATAGATCCATCTTTGTTTGCCGACTTTTCTGCACCAATGGGTGTTAAATCTTTACCTAAACGTGCCGCTTCATCAGCGGTAATTTTTGCAAGCACACTGCTGCTTGCAAAAACGCTACAAAACGCTGCAGCAATGAGGGTAGGTTTTCTAATAATCATAATTTACCCTTAAATTGAATATTTAATATTGAAAGAAACATAATCGCGGTCAGAGAAAGTATTCGTCGCACCACCACCCCAGAAAGAGTTGTAGCTAAAGTCGAATGACCACGCATTTTGATAGTTAAAGTTCATCGTCACGCCCAGTGACTTACGATCTTCAACAAACAGGAACATCGGATCAGGTGTAATACCATTCACGTCATGTGAAAACACGAAACGTGGTGAGAAATTCACCCCGTTAAAGACATTAAAGTAATCACCTTTTGCGATTAAGCGATAACCCCATGCAGACGCAGTTGGGAATGGGTTTGTCTCAGGGCCGTTTGAAATACCGAGGTGGAGTGTCGAATAATCATCACCTAATGGGCCTTGCATGATACCGCTTCGACCCGTACCCGCAACATTCAAGCGTAACTCATCGTATTCCGGCATATCATTAATACGAACACCACCAATTTCACCCACAACAGCCCAACTATCAGCACCAAGAGATGGGCCAAATAAATGGGTAGCAGTAAACTGAAGCTGAGCTGTATTACGAAGAATATAGCCTTGTGCAACTTCACCAGGACCAACGACACTGGTCGCATCGCCTAAGCTCATTTGCGAAATACCTGCAAAATCAGGACGAATACCCGCAACAGCTAATTGCTCAGGCATACCAGCGTATAATAATTCAACATCATCTATTTGCAGTGGCTCATCTTGACGGAAGGCAAATTCGCCCGCAAGTGCGGTCTCACCCACGGTTGTATTAAAGCTTAAACCGTACAGCTTAATATCTTCAGGGTACTCTAATTGCCCTTTAGTGAATGCTTGAAGACTTGTAACATTATCTTCTGTTATTTCAGAAGTTAATAGCATACCAATATCAGCAGCCAATGCTTGCGATGTAAAATTAGATACTTGACCAGAAATAACAGGTCGGCGGCTGTGATAGTTAATGTGGTAAAGGGCGACTTCTGTATCGTTTAGTTCAGGTAAGTACATACCTAAACGTAAACCGTATTGTCCACCATCATCAGGTTCATTTTTACCCGCATCACCCTTGCCTTTTAAAGCAACTTTGGTCGGAAATGCCAGGTACATTTGCGCCATCATTGCTTGCCCTTGCGGTGATGTAGGATCGATACCTTGTGAGCGCACAATATCATCTAAACTATTTAAGCTGTCTGTTAAGAAAGCTAAATCGATATCAGGGTTTGATGTGAAACCAAGCTGGATATTTTGTTGGTAACCATTTTCAGACGCGAAATCATTCGTTGAAAAATAAGTACCTGCAGCAGGAAGGCGCGTTTCGAGCCATTCATACTGATAAAAACCTTCAAGGGTAATATTATCGGTAATACCTAATGAAGCCCATAGCATACCAACGGGTATGAATGCTTCTTTTAACTCCGCACCTGGCGCTTTCAAACGGTCAATATCAACCGGGTTTACGTTGATACCGTGAGAAATTAAGGTACTTTCACCCCAGTTAACGACCTGCTGACCTAAGCGAATAGACAGCGGGTTTCGACCTTCGTTAAGGTCAAAGTTCGCCCAGACGTACGCGTCAAGTAAGCGTAAATCAGCACATACTTGCTCTTTGGTGTCGTCATCATCACAAGGGTCAACTTTCTTACCTGATGTTGGGTTACTATACGCAAAGTCACCATCCATCAACGCGAAATCATAAAAGTACATGAAACGGGTAAAAAGACCGTAATTATCTTTACTAATCGATAACTCGTGGTTGCCTTTTAACAGCTTTGAAAAAGAATCACCACTGTCGAAGTTAAGGTTACCAGCATCGCCATTATTTGAATAAGCGCCTGGCTGGTTCCATACATCAGAAGAAGAGTAAATAGGATTTAAAGCAGGATGATAGCCCGACCAATCAAATGATGGGTTATTACTTTTACCTATAATTGCAAAGTCACGGTCTTCGACTCGAATACTCTGCCCATATGAAAAGCTAGAGTCAAAACGTACGTCAAAATCACCTAATTGAAAAGTGGCCGCGTGCAAAGCTGTGCTTGAGAGTCCCAGAGTCGCCGCCGCGAATCCCAAAGCTATTTTGTTTTTAACAAAAAGCGATCTTTTTATCATTGTGTTCATCCCCCTGTAACGGGTTGTTTTGTGATCAAATTGTTGTTTTTAGAATCTTTCTAACGATAGAAGCGAAATAGTAAAAATACAATATAGAACGCGTTCAATCGGTTAATATTTATTTAAAAATGTGACGTTTACGTATTGGTAAGACGTCATACCAGATAATTTATACACGTAAATTAACAATAGAACAAATTGAATTAACAAAAATATAATAAGATTATTTTATAGGAGGGAGAAAAATGTGGCTAATTTTTGGGTAAATTGCACACTTTGTCGTATGACAGCTTTAAGGCTATTTGGCGTTTTAACTCACTTTTTCAAGCTTTAAAAACTGATTATCAGCGCCCAGCGTGAGCCTAAAACGCCCTCTTATCCCTAATGATGAAATAAAAGGACGTAAATGCTTGGCAGCAAAACGAATTGTTTTGCCACCATCTTCTGTTACCTGTACTGAAGTATATTTACCATGATAGTAATCAAGGCATTCTGCATAACTTAAATACAAAGAAAAAAAGTATTCAGTCATTAACCTACTAACGCTTTCTCAACTTTTTCAAATAAATCATCACTTAGGCTCTCTAATGATGCCAAACGTTGCAATTGTGCTTTGATTGCCTGCGAACGGTCGTGATCATAACGTTTCCATGCCATAAATGGTGTTAACATACGTGATGCATTTTGCGGGTTAATATCATTGAGCTTAATAAGCAAATCACCCAATAATTGATACCCTTTGCCATCTGCACGATGAAATTGTGTAGTATTAAAATGACTAAAGCTGCCGACCAATGCTCTGACACGGTTTGGATTACCAAAATCAAAACTTGGGTGATCATACAACTGCTTAATGTCTTCAATGCAGGTTGCTGACTCTTTCATTGCCTGCAATGCAAACCATTTGTCCATTACAAGTACATCATGTCGCCATTTAGCATCAAATTCATTGAGCAAATCATCACAGCGAGGGTGATTCGCTTTTACAACCGCACTTAGCGCAGCTAACACATTTGTCATGTTAGAGCTGGCCACGGCTTCGTCAATAAAGTCATTCACGTCTTGCTGTTCAGTTTTTGCTAAATAGTGCAAACAGACCTGTTTAAGTGCCCTAACGGCAACGGCCTCGGCAGATGTTGTGCCATCGTCGTGTAATGCCTTATAACACGCAATCAATGAGTCCGATAAGTCAGTCGCAATGTGTAGTTCAAATGCATTCATTACTGAAACAATGTCATCAACGGGGATCACTGCATATTCAGCCGCAATCGTGTCATAGCTTGGTAATTTTAATAGCTCTGCAATCAGTGCCAAATCCCCTGCTCGTTCAGTAATTAATACGTTAAGAGCAGAAATGATGTCGGGTGATAAGCATGCATTACCCGATGATATTGCGGCTTTAATTTCGTTGGTAAATAATCGTTGCTGTGCATCCCATCGCGAAAAATCACTTCGTGCAAAACGCATAATATGGAGCAAATCAGCGGTGCTGCTAGTTTGGTCAACAATACAAGGAGCAGAAAAATCTTCCAGAAGCACTGCAACAGGCGGCTCTATAACATTTTCAAACACAAAGGTGTGTTGTTTTTCAGTTATATTAAGCACAGAATCTTGCATCTGATTATTAATCGTTAACGGCACTGATTGACCAGCAGGGTCAAGTAGTTCAATCGCAAACGGAATATGTAACAACGCATTATTAGGTTGATTATCTGGCGCAAATTGCTCAATGGTCAGTGTAAAGGTTTGATTAGCATGATCAAAATATTGATCTACTTTTAATCTTGGAGTACCCGCTTGATTGTACCAACGCTTAAACTGCTGCAAGTCAATTTCAGAAGCATCACTCATGGCTGCAACAAAGTCATCACAGGTAACGGCTTGACCATCGTGGCGTTGGAAGTAAAGCGCCATACCTTGCTGAAACTTTTCTTCGCCTAATATCGTGTGCATCATACGAATAACTTCTGCGCCCTTGTCATACACTGTCACAGTGTAAAAGTTATTCATTTCAATAACTTTTTCTGGGCGAATTGGGTGCGCCATAGGCCCTGCATCTTCGCTAAACTGATGAGTTCGCATTACTTTTACAGCATCAATACGGTTTAGGGCACGAGATCCCAAATCACTACTAAACTCTTGGTCTCTAAATACGGTTAAACCTTCTTTCAAAGACAACTGAAACCAGTCTCGACAAGTAACGCGATTGCCCGTCCAGTTATGAAAATATTCATGCCCAACAATAGACTCAATCGTGTGGTAATCTTTATCGGTGGCGGTTTCTTGATTCGCTAACACACATTTAGAGTTGAAGATGTTTAATCCTTTATTTTCCATCGCCCCCATATTGAAGAAATCGACGGCAACAATCATGTATATATCTAAGTCGTATTCAAGATTGAAACGTTCTTCATCCCACTGCATTGATTTTTTTAACGATGTCATTGCATGCGGGGTTTTTGGTAAATTACCTTTATCAACAAATAAGGCCAACTCAACATTACGGCCTGATTTCGTTGTGTACTGGTCGCGTAACACATCAAAATCACCTGCAACTAATGCAAACAAGTAACTTGGTTTTTTAAATGGGTCCTGCCATTTGACAAAGTGGCGACCATCATCGAGTGTGCCTGCATCAATCTGATTACCGTTAGACAATAAATGCGTGTATTTTTGCTCAGCAATGATCGTAACATCAAAACTTGCCAATACATCTGGGCGGTCCAAGTAATAAGTGATTTTTCTAAAACCTTCAGCTTCACATTGCGTGCAATACGCGCCCCCTGATAAATACAGGCCTTCGAGGGAAGTGTTTGTTTGAGGATCGATATGGTTGACAATTTTTAAAATAAAATTAGCAGGTAAATTGTGGATGATGAGTGCCTCATCCTCAAGCGTATAGTCACTGTACTCTTGCTCATCTACATGCAGTGAGATAAGTGTTAAATCAACACCATCAAGCACTAAATCAGCCCCCGTTTCGTCCACACGGTTAATCGTCATTGTTGAGTGTACGACGGTTTTTAAGGGCGCTAATTCAAAGCGTAAATCGATATGTTGTATTGAAAAATGAGGGGCTTGGTAATCTTTTAAATATTGAGCTTGAGGTTTACTCGTTGCAGACATCATTGACTCCAAATGGCCCTGTTTAACAGGGCCTAACATGAATTATTCAGCGCTGGTTTGTTTAACGTGCTTTGGTTCGATACGTAAAATTTTAATACCTAAATATGCGTAAACAACAGCGAGTACGGGATTAATTAAATTAAAGAAAGCGTAAAGTGCATAATCAAATGGGTTAATTAATAAAACGCTTTGCATATATGCACCACACGTATTCCATGGGATCAGCGGGCTTGTAATGGTGCCACCGTCTTCTAAAGTACGTGATAAATTCACCGGTTTTAAACCGCGTTTTTCATATTCATCTTTAAACATACGTCCTGGTACAACAATAGCAATGTATTGATCTGCCGCCACTGCATTGGTACCGATACAAGTCGCAATTGTCGCTGTTATAAGTGAGCCGGTGCTTTTCGCTATTTTCAATATGCTTTTTACAAACATATCTAGCAAGCCAGTTTTCTCCATAATGGCGCCAAACATCAATGCGGTCATAATTAGCCAAGTTGTGTTTAACATTCCGGCCATACCGCCGCCACTGAGCAATGAATCCATTTTTTCGTCGCCCGTATCGATGCTAAAGCCATCAAAAAATGTTGTCCATACTAGCTTGAAATAGCCAATTAACTGCCCTTGTGACGTATCGATTTGACTATTAATTAAATCTGATTGAAACAACATAGCCCAAATAGCACCCAGTACTGCACCAATTGAAATAGCTGGAAATGCCGGCATTTTTCTTATTGCAAGAATAAGCAACACGACTAATGGCACGAGCATTTCAAGCCCGATATTAAAGTTGCTTTCTAACAGGTTAATGATTTCATCAATTCGGCCTGCTTCTGCTGAACCACCTGCATTAAAGCCCATAAAAATAAAAATAATTAAGGCAATGATAAAGCTAGGCACCGTGGTCCAAAGCATATGATGAATATGCTCAAACAGATCGGCTCCGGCAACCGCAGGGGCTAAATTTGTTGTTTCCGACAGTGGGCTTAACTTATCACCAAAGTACGCGCCTGAAATAACAGCACCGGCAGTCACCACCTGCTCAAGTCCTAACCCCGTTGCAACACCTAATAATGCCACACCGATGGTAGCAGCTGTCGTCCATGAGCTACCAATACTCATCGCAACAATGCCACAAATTAAACAACTAGCCGCATAGAACCAACTTGGATTGATAATTTGTAAACCATAGTAAATTAAGGTGGGTACTGTTCCAGATAGCAGCCATGTGCCAATCAATGCGCCTACCATTAACAGTATAATAATGGCACCTAATGATAAGGTGATCCCTTCAATCATTGCTTGTTCAAGCTTTTTCCAGGTATAGCCGTTTTTTAGACCGATTAAGGCAGCAGTAAAAGTAGCAAAGAGTAAGGCTATTTGATTTGGCCCCGATGATGAGTTATCACCGAATAAATAAACAGCTGCACCCAATAGGCACACGAGAACAGTAATGGGGATCAAGGCATCTAAAAAACTGGCCTGTTTGATCGGCTTCTCTTCAATTGAATTCAAAAGATAGTCTCCTACACGTCTTATGTGGCGTGTTTAATTATTATTGTTTGATTGCCTAAAGAACGCCTTGGATTAATGTTTATTAATTAGACCACGAACATTTTAGACAGCCAGATTAATCAATTATAACAAGATGCCCCGTTTTGGGCAGTAAAAAAGGCGCCTAAGCGCCTTTTTATTAACCAATTATAGGTATTTATTTTTTCGCGAGCCGACCATACTTAATATAGTCTTGCGTAATTAACGCGGCTTCTTCTAAGAAAGGGTCGAGATCATCAAGCGTATCAGGTAAATCGTCTAAGCTTTCCACTGGTTTGTGACCTAATCGAACTAATCGTTCATTAGCACGCTCAAGCGCACGCTCTTCGCCTTCGTCTTTCTCTTTGATACGTGTTGCTTCAACAAGTGAAATTGTTTTTCGATCTTTCTCTTCTTGATAACGTTTAATATCATCGAACACATAACCAAATTCAGGCTCATTGGCAATGCGCGCATCATGTAATTTATTGACATAAGCAATCGCAGGCTTCAAATCGTCAACTGAATTATATTTAGCGCGAATGATGCTGTCCCAAGGTAATGCATTGTCTTGCTGACTTTCGCCCCAGTCTGCTGGGTCAATCGCTGAGGGGAATGACACATCGGGGATCACCCCTTTATGCTGCGTGCTTCCGCCATTAATACGATAAAATTTTGCAATTGTGTATTGTACGCTGCCAAGTGGGTGATCATATAAATCATACGCACGGCCCAGCGGTTTGTGCTGTTGTACTGTACCTTTACCAAACGTTTGCTCACCAATCACAATAGCACGGCCATAGTCTTGCATCGCTGCTGCAAATATTTCAGAGGCTGATGCACTGTAACGGTCAACTAAAACGGTTAATGGGCCATCATAAAAAGTGACACCATCGCGGTCTTTTTGCTCTTCGATACGGTTGTTTAACGTATGAATTTGTACGACTGGACCTTGATCAATAAACAGGCCTGACAATTGCGTCGCTTCATACAATGAACCGCCGCCGTTTTGGCGTAAATCGATTATGATGCCATCTACTTTCGCTTCTTTTAATTTCGCAATTTCAACTTTTACGTCTTGCGATAAATTATTGTAGAAACCTGGGATTTCTATCACACCGATTTTACTTGTTAAATCTGAGTATTTCGCTTCAAATACTCCTGATTTAGCAGCACGATCTTCTAAACGAATTTTATCACGGGTTATTTCAACAACTTTCGGAGTACCATGAGCATCAGCCCCTTTTAGATACTGTAAACGAACTTTAGTACCTTTAGGGCCTTTGATTAAATCAACTACGTCATCAAGACGCCAGCCAATAACATCAACAAAGTCTTCGCCCTCTTGAGCAACACCTATAATGCGGTCATCGGCTTTAATTTGTTCAGATTTGTCAGCGGGACCACCCGGAACTAGGCTTCGGATCACGGTATAATCTTCATCATAACTTAATACTGCGCCAATACCTTCAAGTTCAAGGTCCATGTCCATTTTGAACTGTTCAGCACGGCGGGGTGATAAGTAAGATGTGTGTGCTTCAATACTACGTGCAAACGAATTCATTACAATTTGAAATGCATCTTCACTGTTTGTCTGCACTAAGCGTTTTTGCGCATTGTGGTAACGCTTGGTTAAGACCTCTTTTATGCCTTGCCAATCTTTACCGGTCATTTTTAAACGCAACGCATCGTATTTAACGCGCTGACGCCACAATTCATCAAGCTCAGCTTGAGTCGTTGCCCACTTAGCGTCTTCACGGTCAAACATATATTCATCTGCTTTATCGAACTTCATTTCATTTTCAAGTAACGATAAAGAATAATCATAACGCTCAAAACGACGCTTTAAGCTCAGATTAAAAATATCAAAGGCAAACCCAAGTTTCCCTGAAGAGAGCGCATTATCGAACTGGTCTTTATATTGTTCGAAAGAAGCAATATCAGACGCTAAAAACACACTTTTATTAAAATCGAGGGATTCGATATAACGATCAAATATCTGTTCAGATAATTCATCGTTAAAGCGAATGGGTTTGTAGTGTGCACGAGTAAATAAGTTTGTCACCCGTTTGCTTGCTGTACTATGTTGGCTTTCTTGCTTGAGTACTGGTAAATCTTCTGCAGTTAAATTATCTGTAGAAGCCAATAATGAACCTGAAAACAGGGCAGCGACTAACGGAATGAGCGTAAACTTTTTACTCATACACAACTCCTTTATTTTTTACAGCTATTAAATGATATACAGGCTGTCTGCTTTGGTCTTAACTTGCATTCCTGTTACTAACTCAACGTGAACTTCATCTTTATTCACTTCAGTAATAACTGCGTTTACAAGTGCTTGGCCAAGTTTAACTTTAACCTTGCTATTAACCTTGACCTCTGAGGCAGGTAATGGTTCAACTTTTCCTGAACGTTTTGCAGGAGCAGCTTTAGCTGGTTTAGTGTTAACTCTAGCGCCTTTATCGCCTGTTTTGGCGTGCGAACCCGCATTCTTTTTGTAAGATTTTGTGTCTGCATCTTTACGTGGTGGACGCTGGGCTTTTTTGCGTTTAGCCATTTTTGCGCGGCTTTCTTCTAACGCTTTTTGAGCGTGCTCAATGTGCTCTTGTTCCACTTTTTCATCTTGATTACCATCAAGGTCAATACGGAACTCAGACTTTGTCACGGCTTCTAAATAGCGCCAGTTTGAGGTGTACTTTCTTAACGCTTGACGAACCTGAGTTTTACTGACTTTCTCAGAACCTTCAATGCGCTCAGCGATATCTTTAAAGATACCCACTTTAAGCGGCTGAATGCCGTCTTTTTGTTTAAAACATTGTGGAAATTCTTGGTATAAGAAATCCAATACTTCATTAATATCTTTTAGCTTGTTTGTGGTTTCCATGTTAGAACCTTTTATTACATCTTTTCATCGAGCGATGAATCGACATAGTGTGTTACCCAGTCGGTTAACTCTTCGAAGTCCGCTTCAATAAGCGCTAAATCACCGCGAAGGTGTTCCCAAATACCATTTATAATTTCATCAATTGATTCACAGTCTAAGTCATCTGGAAGACGATCCCAAGCCATATGAATCAAGTCGTTGAGCCTTTCAGCTGCAACTTCTTCTTCCCCTTCCCAATCACCAACATCGTGAATGGCAAAAAGGTAATCTTGCACATTTAGCAGATCTTTCATTTCAGATTTGCCTCAAAGCATTTTACCAATGCTTCTAAACCAGCTTGGTCATCAGTATCGAATCGACCGATGCTCGGACTATCGATATCAAGCACGGCAAACACGTGACCATCTTTGAAGATTGGTACAACAATTTCAGAGTTTGATGCTGCATCACAAGCAATATGACCTGCAAAAGCGTGAACATCTTCAACTAATTGTGTTTCTTGTGTTTGTGCCGCAGTCCCACATACCCCTTTTCCAACTGGAATACGGATACACGCAGGATTACCTTGAAACGGCCCTAGCACTAATTCTTCTGGCGAATCCAGTAAATAAAAGCCCGCCCAATTTATATCCTCTAATGAGGTAAATAACAACGCACTAATATTCGCCATATTAGCTATGACATTGGGTTCACCAGCGATCAGCGATTCAGTTTGTTTAACTAATGACTGGTAAAAATCTTGCTTTTGCATACCAAACTACTTCTTATTAAACATACAGTAGCTAAAGGTACTCTTTGTAGGCGATAAATGAAACCTTTTAAGGGCAAAAAAAAACATTTTGCCCTTAATTTCAGTCAGCTTGATTAAATATTCTGCTATTGATGAGATGTTTGAGATGGTAGACCCTGTCGCAAGCCAAATAAAAATAATCCTGCGGCCAATGCAGACATAATTGCATTTACAATAAACGCCATACCTGATGTCGCACTTAGCAAGTAACTAAAAATAGCACCCCCGAGTAAACCCAAAGTAAGAACGCCTGAATAGTTTACTTTTGCGTACTTGTACATAAGCAGATAACCAGGCACAACAAATGCTGCCATTGTAAGGCCAACAATATGTGCATTTGCAATCGCGTTCATAAATAAATTGAAAAAGATACGCCAGCCATTTCCTTCTAGCGTCAATGCGTAATATACACCGAGTACACAGCCAATAATGACGGGTGATAATAATGAAAGTCCTACACTCTTTGCTAAACGATGTTTCATAAATTCCCTAATTTCACAAAGATAATACGAGAAGTATTAAGCATGGACTAACTCGGTAGAATACGAAATATCGACCATAGTCGTAATTTAAAAACAGCAGAAACAAAAAAGCCGCTGAATTAGTTTCAGCGGCTTTTATAATGGTGGAGAGATAGGGATTTGAACCCTAGAGGGGCTATAAACCCCTGCCGGTTTTCAAGACCGGTGCATTCGACCACTCTGCCATCTCTCCGAGTGCGGAAAAACTACTCGCTTTCGCCAGTAGTAAAAATAATGGTGGAGAGATAGGGATTTGAACCCTAGAGGGGCTACAAACCCCTGCCGGTTTTCAAGACCGGTGCATTCGACCACTCTGCCATCTCTCCGACGGCGTGCATAATAGATAAGGCAGCTTAGTTTGTGAAGCTTTTTTTTCAAAAAACTGTTTAAGTGATTAAAAAACAACTAAATCGTTCAGCAAAAACACAATGCGAGCCAAATTGTGAACAATCTGAACTTTTTTATTATTTATCGTGTCTATTGATCTACAAAGGTTTGCCCAAATATATAACTCTTGATAGGCTTAGTTCAGTTTAACTATTGGAACTAACGAACATATCAGTTCATTTAAGGAGCTCTAACAATGGCGTTTAATCAATCGTACAATACCGCTAGACCGGTTATGTCGACCATTGAAACAAATAAAGTACTAAAAAACACGTATTTTTTACTTGCTATGACACTGGCTTTCAGTGCCATTACTGCAGGTATTTCAATGGCAATGAACCTACCTTACTTTATGGGTATAGTATTTAGCTTAGTTGCGTTTGGTGTGCTTTTTGTGGTGCATAAAAAGGCAGACAGCGCATCGGGTGTTGCATGGGTATTTGTTTTTACAGGGTTGATGGGAGCAGGCTTAGGTCCGATCCTTAACTACTACGCAGCAATGCCAAATGGTCCAATGCTTATTATGCAAGCACTGGGTTCAACCGCACTTATTTTCTTTGGTTTATCGGCGTATGCGCTAACGACCAAAAAAGATTTCTCATTTATGGGCGGCTTTTTAACCGTTGGCTTAATCGTTGTTATCATTGCAAGCTTAGTCAATTTATTCATCGGCAGCTCAATCACGTTTATGGTGATAAATGCAGCAGTTGTGTTAATTATGTCGGGTTTAATCTTGTTCGACACAAGCCGCATTATTAACGGCGGTGAAACAAACTACATTCGTGCCACCGTTGCACTGTACTTAAACGTGTATAACCTATTCACTTCGCTTCTACATCTACTTGGCACAAGTGATGACTAATTAAATAGTTCTGTTAAAATAGCCCCTTTCTAGGGGCTTTTTTATTGGATGCGTTTTGGCACAATTTGTACTTTCACTTCACACCGCACCGACCGATCATGACTGTACGCAACGTCTGATTAAATTTACACAGGCTTGCCTTGATTCAGGGCACACAATTTCAGCTGTTTTTTTGTATCAAGCAGGTGTGTATCACGCCAGTCAACATTTAGAACTCGCCAGTGACGAGTTACCTGTTAGTCGTTTATGGCAAGAACTCAACGCTAAAAGTATCCCACTTTTACTGTGTGTTACCGCAGCAGAAAAGCGTGGTTTAGACATCGAAAATACAGGGGTATTCACCGTTGCAGGTCTGGCCGAGTTTGCTATGCTCGCTGCGGATGCTGATAAATGGGTGCAATTTAAATGAAGAACATTTTAGTAATTAGCCAACATGGCCCGTTTGACGATCAGCATATGCGTGAATCACTCGACACCACACTGATATTTGCCGCCATTGAGCAAAATATTAGTTGGTTACTCAGTGGCGATGCTGTACTGGCACTCAAAAAACACCAACAACCTGAAGTATTGGGAATTAAAAACTATTTTAAAACCATTAAAACGCTTGAGTTATATGATGTTGAAAACATTTACGTTTGCGAAAAATCACTGATGGATTTTAATTTAACCAAAGATAATTTAATTATTGATGTAAAAGTCGCTAATTTTGAGCAGCAGCGCCTCTTAATAAGTCAGCAGCACCAGGTGGTGACTCTATGAGTACCTTGCATATCTTTTCAAAACCTTTGTCGCACTACTGCACCAATGCACTTGAAAATTTAATCAGCAGTGATGACACTGTGCTGCTTGTCGGTGATGCTTGCTACAACATTAAACAGTACAGACAATTTTCTGCTGCTTTGCATTTATTAAAAGAAGATGCCACTGCGCGTGCCATTACGCTTAGCGAATATGATGTCGATATTGACTACAACCAGTTTGTTGAACTGACTTTAACTAGCCAAAACACTATCACGTGGTAAACCATGCTCGAATTTAATAACAAACAAATAGACACTGATAAACAAGGTTATTTACTCAACAGCGCAGATTGGAGTGAAGCACTGGCTCCTATAATTGCTGAGCAAGAAAACATAACCCTGACTGCACAACATTGGGAAGTCGTGCATTTTGTTCGTGACTTTTATTTAGAATACAACACCAGTCCAGCTATTCGTATGCTAGTAAAAGCAATGGCACAAAAACTCGGCGAAGAAAAAGGCAACAGCATGTATCTATATAAGCTGTTTCCAAAAGGCCCTGCGAAGCAAGCTACAAAAATTGCAGGTTTACCAAAGCCAGCAAGGTGTATTTAATGGCACACAAACCTACGAGTAAACCGCGTCGCAGTAATGGGCGACGTTATTCAAGACCCACAGTAAAACGTGAAGTAAAAGAACCCTTAAGCCCAGAGCAACGCAAAGTTGTGCTGTTCAATAAGCCATTTGATGTATTGTGCCAGTTTACGGATGATCAAAATCGTAAAACTCTGGCTGATTTTATAAACATCAAAGACGTTTATGCTGCAGGTCGCCTCGACAGAGACAGCGAGGGCCTATTGCTACTCACCAATTGTGGAAAATTACAGCACACATTGACTGAGCCACATAAAAAGACCGCTAAAACTTACTGGGTGCAAGTCGAAGGCGATGTTACCGACGAAGCCATTTATGCGCTCAATAAAGGTGTAGAGCTTAAAGATGGCATGACCAAACCAGCCAAAGTTAAACGCATTGACGAACCGACCTTGTGGCCTCGAACACCACCGGTAAGAGAGCGTAAAAACATTCCGACTAGTTGGCTTGAAATCTCAATAACTGAAGGACGAAATCGTCAAGTAAGGCGCATGACAGCCCATGTTGGTTTCCCGACCTTAAGACTTATCCGTTACAGCATTGGCAAATATACCCTTGCAGGATTAGCAAGTGGCGAATATAAAGTAGTGGATAACCCAGATGCATAAACCTCATGTCACTGTTGCCGCTATCGTTACCTGTCAAAACAAGTTTTTACTGGTAAAAGAGCGTGATAAACACACCGGCGAAATTTGTTACAATCAACCTGCAGGGCATTTAGAAGCACACGAGACCGTGAGCGAAGCAGCAAGTCGTGAACTATACGAAGAAACGGGTTTAACGCTCTCCCCTTCACATCTTGTGGGTATTTATAATCTGCATGCCACAAATGGTGTACACTACATGCGATTTAGTTTTGCGTTTAGTTGCGCTGAGCAGCTCCCCCCTTCACCTATTGATAGCGATATTATAAGCGCTCACTGGTTCAGCTTAGACGCCATAAAAGAGCTGCCACTCAGAAGCCCTCTGGTTTTAAAGTGTATTGAAGATCATCTCGCAGGACATGCCTATCCTCTGAGCCTGATTTACCAATAACGACGCGTGTTATTTACCAATAATGACGATTGTTTTGATTAACGCTGTTAAATAAAAGCGATTTATTACAGTAGCAAGCAAATAACCACTATTTGCAATCAATAGCGCGCCTAAATTACGTTTAATCCTAACTGAAACTCGCATCTTGAAGTGGTTTGGGTATATAATATCGGCCTTTCCACAGCAGTTAAAAAATGACAGCGAATATTATGAGCGAAAATAGTCACATTAAAGTCATCGTTGGTATGTCCGGCGGTGTTGATTCTTCTGTATCAGCGTATTTATTAAAGCAACAAGGCTATCAAGTAGAAGGCTTGTTCATGAAAAACTGGGAAGAAGACGATAATGATGAATATTGCGCTGCTGCAGAAGATCTTAAAGACGCACAAGCCGTGTGCGATAAACTAGGTATTGAACTACATACTGTTAACTTTGCAGCAGAATACTGGGATAACGTGTTTGAGTACTTTTTAGCAGAGTACAAAGCAGGTCGCACACCTAATCCAGACATCATGTGTAACAAAGAAATTAAATTCAAAGCCTTTCTAGAATTTGCAGCTGAAGCGCTAGGTGCCGATTATATCGCCACGGGTCATTATGTGCGCCGTGAAAAGCGAGACGACAAATATGTTATGTGCCGTGGCCTTGATGACAACAAAGATCAAAGCTACTTTTTATACACACTAAGTCATGAGCATATTGCACAAACACTTTTCCCTGTTGGTGATATTGCCAAGCCAGACGTTCGTCGCATTGCCGAAGAACAAGATTTAATTACGCACGATAAAAAAGATAGCACCGGTATTTGTTTTATTGGTGAGCGTAAATTTAAAGACTTTTTACAAAAATTCTTACCGGCACAACCGGGCAAAATTGAAGACACTGATGGTAACGAAGTCGGTGAGCACGAAGGTCTTATGTACCATACCCTTGGCCAACGAAAAGGCCTGTTAATTGGCGGTATGAAAGAAGGTTCAGGCGAGCCTTGGTATGTTGTAGACAAAGACATTGCACGCAATGTTTTAGTGGTTGGTCAAGGTAAAGATCACCCTCGCTTATACAGTAATGGCTTAAATGCTAACCAACTTCACTGGGTTGACCGTGTTGGGCCAAAGGGCACGACGCGTTGTACAGTGAAAACACGCTATCGCCAAGAAGACATCAGCTGTACATTGCTGGTTGGTGAAGATGGTATGGCACGCGTATTATTCGATGAGCCACAAAAAGCAGTGACACCAGGCCAATCAGCCGTTTTTTATGCTGACGAAGTATGCCTCGGTGGCGGTATTATCGATTCGGTGATCAAATAATGACAGAGCACCAAGTCATGGCATTAGCCGCCATGTGTCAAGTTGCTAAACAGGTTCAAAAAGTAGCGCAATATGGCAGTGGTAGCGATCACGAATTAGAAAAATTACTCAACTGTATTGTAGAGACGTCACCGAATACCCCTGAAGATGTATACCAGGGAAAACATAATTTACGTGAGGGTTATCGCGTGTTGACTGCCCAGCTTTCAGCAGGCGCCGACAAAGACGTTGAAATCGTAAAGTATGTAGGTGGCTTAATGCAGTTAGAACGTGCATTAAGTGCAAAACAAAACAGTTTAAATGAATTAGGTCGACGTATCGATGATGTAAAACGACGCCTCGACCATTTTGCAATCACAGATGATACCGTGGTCGCAGCGCTTGCCGATATTTACTCATCGGTGCTAAGCCCCCTTGGGCATCGTATTCAAGTGTACGGCAAGCCAGAGTTATTAAAGCAGCAACTCACGCAAAACAAAATCCGCGCTCTCCTTTTAGCCGGAATTCGTAGTGCCGTGTTATGGCGACAAATGGGCGGTAAACGCCGTCACTTTTTCTTTGCGAAAAGAAAAATTCTCGCTATTGCTAAACAGTATATTTAATTATCGTTCAAACTAGACAATTTAGGAGTCATTATGGAGCTTTCAGCGTTAACCGCTATCTCTCCGGTAGATGGTCGCTATGGCAGCAAGACCACGGAACTACGCAGCATTTTCAGCGAATTTGGTTTAATCAAATACCGTGTAACTGTTGAGGTTCGTTGGTTACAAGCCTTGTCTGCAGCAAGCGCAATCACAGAAGTACCGGCATTTAGCGACGAGGCTAATGCTTTACTTAATGCCATTGTTGATAACTTTAGCGAAGCTGACGCAGCACGCGTTAAAGAAATCGAGCGCACAACTAACCACGACGTTAAAGCCGTTGAATATCTACTGAAAGAAAAAGTAGCTGACAACGCAGAGCTTAACGCAGTGAATGAGTTTATTCATTTCGCATGTACATCAGAAGACATTAACAACCTATCTCACGGTTTAATGTTAACTGAAGCGCGTGACAAAGTGTTACTTCCTTACTGTGATCAACTCCTAAATGCTTTAAAAGAAAAAGCAGTTGAATATAAATCTGTTGCTATGATGACTCGTACACACGGTCAGCCTGCAACACCTTCAACAATGGGTAAAGAGTTTGCAAACGTCTACATGCGCTTAAAGCGTCAACGTGACCAAATTGCTCAAGTTGAAATGCTAGGTAAAATCAACGGTGCAGTAGGTAACTACAATGCCCACCTAAGTGCATACCCAGATTACGATTGGCACAACCATGCTGAACAATTCGTTACGAGTCTTGGTTTAACATTTAACCCATTCACAACACAAATCGAGCCACACGATTATATTGCAGAGCTTTTTGATGCAATTGCACGTTTCAATACTGTGCTACTTGATTTTGACCGTGACGTTTGGGGTTACATTGCTCTTAATCACTTTAAACAAAAAACGATTGCGGGTGAAATTGGTTCATCAACAATGCCACATAAAGTAAATCCAATCGATTTTGAAAATTCTGAAGGTAACTTAGGTATTGCAAATGCAATCTTTGCTCACCTTGCGCAAAAACTGCCTGTATCTCGCTGGCAACGTGACCTAACTGATTCAACCGTTTTACGTAACCTGGGTGTGGGCATGGGCTATACCCTAATTGCTTATCAAGCAACGTTAAAAGGTGTTAGCAAACTTGAAGTTAACGAACCGCGCCTTTTAGAAGAACTTGATCAAAACTGGGAATTACTTGCTGAGCCTATTCAAACAGTCATGCGTAAATACGGTATCGAAAAGCCGTACGAAAAGCTTAAAGACTTAACACGTGGTAAACGTGTTAACAAAGAAATCATGGCTGATTTCATTGATGGTCTTGATTTACCAGAAGAAGCAAAAGTTGAAATGAAAAAATTGACACCGGCAAACTATATTGGCCGTGCTGTTGAGTTCATTGATAACTTAGCATAAATTGCGTATGTGACTTTAAAAAGCGAAAGGCCTTCCTTTCGCTTTTTTATTACTTTTAATTATGCCAACTTGCTCAATTAATACCATTTTGCTTACTTAAGTGGTCTATTTTGAGGCAATAAAACCGCGTTGATAACAGGCAAAAATTTAGTTATTTAGTTGTTCTAAATCAGAAATTTTTAACGCAGGTAGCGACTGGTTTAATCACTCAAAATGATTAAGTATTTTTGCACATTGGTATAACTCAACAGCTTGGTATTAGGTGCCTATATGTATCAACTAACTATTAATTCGCTTACTCCGCAGCAATTCCTAAGCGAGTATTGGCAGAAAAAACCGCTACTTATTAAACAAGGTTTTAGTGATTTTCAAGATCCTATTGAGCCAGAGGAGTTAGCTGGACTTGCAATGGAAGACAGCATTGAGTCACGTATCATCACCAATCATGCTGATGACTGGCAGGCATACCACGGCCCATTCGAAGACTTTAGCTTACTAACAGAAAAGAATGCCACATTGCTAGTACAAGCCGTTGATCATTGGCATGCAGATGCAGCTCAATTACTTGAACCATTTCGTTTTATTCCAAACTGGCGAATTGATGATCTGATGATAAGTTACTCAACACCAGGAGGTGGCGTGGGTCCGCATCTAGACCAATATGATGTATTTATCATTCAAGGTCTTGGCAAACGTCATTGGCGTGTTGGTTTACCTGATGCAAACTTAAAACAATTCGCCCAAAATAAAAGTCTGCTTCAAGTAGAACAATTCCCTGCTGTAATTGATTGTGTATTAGAGCCTGGCGATATTTTGTATATTCCTCCTGGTTGCCCACATGAAGGCTATGCAGTTGAAAATGCTCTTAACTACTCAGTGGGTTTTAGAGCACCTAATCAACGAGACTTACTCTCACAATTTGCCGATCACTTAATTGATACTGAACTTGGCAATACACGCTATGGCGATAGCAAGCTGACACTGCGCGATTCTAAAGGTGAGCTAAACAACCTAGAAGCCGAGCAAATTAAACAGCTCATGATCGCAGCCATCGATGATAATACAGTGTTTAAAACCTGGCTTGGTAATAGTTTAAGTCAACCAAAACACGACATGGACTTAGCGCCTTTAGAAGAGCCCTACACGGTTGATCAAGTACGTGAGCTGCTCACTGATGAAACGCTGGTTTTTGAACGTTTAGGTGGTACACGCGCTATTTATCAAATTATTGATGATAAAGTTCTTTTAAGTGTTAACGGTATAAACTACCTGCATGAAATGAGTGCACTTGCTGATATCAAAAGGCTTACAGACCAAAGCTGGCTGACAGCAGATGATATAAATAGTTCAAAAAATAACCACGACTTTTTAAAAACATTTACTACACTTTTAAATGAGGGTATTTGGTTTTGTTAGGAGCGTGTGCTTATGGGGTATCATATTGACGAAGTTGAATGGAGTATCGACAAGGAACTCTTACAACGGATCAGAGAACGTGTATTTGTATATGAGCTTCATATACCAAAACACGTTGAATTTGATCATTTAGATAAAACAGCCCATCACGTGCTCGTTACAGACGATGGAAAATGCCCAGTTGCCACTGGGCGTTTGTGTAATGATGGTTTGATTGGGCGCATTGCCGTCTTACCAGAGCATCGCAACCGTTCGGTTTATAAATCACTGCTAACCTACTTAGTTAATATGGCTGAAAAGCAAGGCTGTGATTGCGTCAGTATTAATTGTATTTTAAATGAAGTTGAACGATTTAAACGAAATGGTTTTGCTGCTGATGGCTTAGTATTTATGGAAGCGGGTATTCCTAGACAGCGAATGCTTTGCCCTATAAAACAGTTTGATACGCGACCATTCACGATGGTTCATTAGTGACTTTTGTCATTTTCATAAAAAAGCTGAATAAAATTATTCAGCTTTTTTTTATAATTAAAATTCGATTACGCGGGCTCATTCTGCCACATTTCATCTTTTTCGAATAACTCATACAAACCATGAGCGCGATTAATCAGTAGGTTAGCAAAATCAACTTTCGTTTTATCTGTTGCACCAGATTGCATCAATTGGTCTGCTTTTAATTGCCACTGCATTGAGAAATAACGTAAGACTTCGCGTGGGTTTGCAGCCGCGCCCGCTTCAGCATGATCGGTAGGCAATCGACCCGTAATCACCCAATAACTTTTACCATTTTGCGCTTTGAACTTCCAAATTGCGACTAGCGGTGCAATAAAACGGCTTTCTTTTTCAACAACAGTTTGCGGTATAACACCTTTTTCAGCTAAGTGCTTTTGTGCATTTTGGAAACATTCTCTTTGCCAAATAACACTTTGCTTTTGTGCTTCTGCTTGTTCTTCAGGTGTTAATGGTCTCGCTTGTTTTTGTTCCATGATGGTTACTCTTTTACAACATTTCAGACACTTTAAGGCTTAATATTGAGCTGTGCAAGTGTTTAGGGGTAAACGAAGTGCATTTGGATATTATTCACCCAAGTTAAAAGGAAGAGCCCGGTTCCGTTAAAAATTGCAGCTCTTCTTGCGTTGATTCTCGCCCTAAAATGGCATTGCGGTGGGGATAACGACCAAATCTATCAATGATCAACTTGTGTTTTAGTTCAAATTCATAATTAGGCAGGCCCCTGAATAATTGTAAGGCCTGCTGATGAATCGCTTTTGATTCACTGTGCATAAAAGGCATATAAATAAAGGCTGCTTGCTCAGTCGATAGTGCCTTGTTAAAGCCTAATTCGATTGCACGCTGAGCAAGAGTTAGCGCTTGGGCATCTTGGCTAAAAGCACGCGGTGTATTGCGATAAATATTACGAGAGAACTGATCTAAAACTATGATTTCTGCTAAAGAGCCTATCGCATCGACTCGCCAATTAGCGCACTCTCCTGCTATTACCTGCAAAAGTAACGGTGCGTATTTATCAGTAATTAACCTATCTAATTCATCGGACTGCTGATACCAAGCCGAAGGCCCTAAATCATTAAACCAAAAATCAATAACTGATTGCTTATCCATGCACTCGTCTCCTACATTTAATTGCCTAGCACTTTTGCTGGGTCTACACGGGTGGCTTGCCATGCAGGATATAAAGTGGCCAGTATCGCTAACACAAAGGTCACAATAACGGTGACCACAATATCTTGCCAGACTAATTTACTGGGTAAAAACTCAATAAAATAAACACCTTGTAAAGGGTTGTCGCCTAAAAGGTTACTCAGCCAAGTAAATAATTCGCTGATATTTAACGCCACCATCACACCGATAATAGTGCCAAGTACAACCCCTATTAACGCCTGTGTAAATCCCTGCATCACAAACGTTGCTAAAATAGTACTGTCTTGTGCGCCCATGGTTTTTAGAATGGCAATATTTGCTTGTTTTTCGCGTACCTCCATCACCAAAGATGACACGATATTAAAGCTTGCAACAGCAATGATTAAAAACACCACAATATAAACAATGGTGCGCACCATTTGAATGTCTTGATACAAGCTGCCCTGCGTTCTAAACCAACTCGAGACATACACATAATCAGGGATAACTTGGCCAACACGCATCGCGATTTGATGAGCATTAAAAACATCATCCACTTTTAAACGTAAACCTGTAACCTGATCTTCACTAAAACCCAATACTGATTGTGCTTTATCTAAACGAATAAAAGCAGCCGTTTCATCAATAGGTCCACCCATGTTAATTATGCCAGCCAAGTTTAAACTAACCCGTTTTGGCGCAAGCAAGGTGTTACTTTGCTGGTTAATTTGCGGGATTAACAAAGTAACAGGATCCCCTATTTTCAACCCTAATTTATTAACAACTTGCTGACCTAAAAGAATATCTTCTTGTTGCAGCTGGCTAACCAGTCGGCCTTGAGTAAATTGATTAATCGCTGATACTTGGTTTTCAAATTCGCTAGCAACTCCACGTACCTCAACAGCTTTTAAATCACTTTTAAATTGCGCCATGCCATTCACGCTAATAAAAGGCGCCGCTCCCACTACACCAGATTGCGAGTTAAGTAGGCTTACTTTTGACTGCCAATTATTAATCGGTTTATTCGGCGCAACATATTCAACCTGAGGCACGACAGACAGTAAACGATGAACAAGCTGTTGCTCAAAACCATTAATAACCGAAAGGGCAACGATTAAAACGGCCACGCCCAATAAAATACCAATTGTCGATGCTTTAGCTATAAAGCTAACAAAACCGTTTTGCCCATCTTTGTGTCCTGAGTGCGCTCTAAAACGCTTCGAAATAAACGCACTAAGCAACATGCTGAGACTCTTTAATCGCTAATTTTCCATCGTCAAGATAAGCAATCTTCCCAAGCTTATCAGCAAGTTCTAAATCGTGTGTTACCACCACAAAGCTGGTTTTTAAGCTGCTGTTTAACTCTTTAATGAGGTCGTATATTTTAATCGCATTTTGCTTATCTAAGTTGCCGGTAGGCTCATCGGCAAGCACTAAAGCGGGCTCTGTCACCAATGCACGCGCAATTGCGACACGCTGACGCTCACCACCAGACAAAGCCGAGGGTTTATGTTCACTACGATGCGACAACCCTACTTTATCAAGCATAACCCGTGCTTTTTCAGTCGCGTCCTTGGCACTTAATCCCTTTATGAGTAACGGCATTGCAACGTTTTCAACTGCCGTAAACTCCATTAATAAATGATGAAATTGATAAATAAACCCTAAATTCTCATTACGGAAATTAGCTTGTTGCTTACGATTTAGTTTACCGACTTGTTTACCTTTAATTTCAACTTTACCGTCTGTGGCACCATCAAGCGTACCTAAAATATGTAGTAACGTGCTTTTTCCTGAACCCGAGCTGCCAACAACAGCGAGCATTTCACCTTGCTCTAAGCTCAAGTTAACCCCTTTTAATACTGCAACTTGGTTTTCGCCATCTTGATACACTTTATTAAGCTGCTGACACTTGATTACTAACTCACTCATAACGTAATACCTCTGCTGGGTTCACTTTTGCAGCTTTACGGGCAGGATACAACGTTGCTAAAAAGCTCATTGCAATACTACCGGCGGCAATTAGGCTTAAACTGACTACATCAAATTTAACAGGTAAACGCATGCCTGCGAGTAAATTGATGCCAAACATATTCAATAATTCATTAATGTACTGACTAAACAACACACCCAGTAATGCACCAATGCTGGTGCCAATTAAACCGTTATACAGACCTTGGATCATAAATACATTTTGTACTTGTGCTGGTGTTAGCCCTAAGGTTTGTAAAATAGCGACCTCACTTTGCTTTTCACTCACCATCATGGTCAAAGCCGAGACGATATTAAACACCGCAACTAATACTATTAATCCTAGTAACATAGACATGATGCGCTTTTCCATGGCCACCGCAGCGAATAAGGTGCCTTGGCTATCGCGCCAGTCTGTGTGTTCAACGTCTTTAAATATAGACGCATGACTTTTAAGCACCTGCTCAACGGCAAATGGTTCATGCAAAGAAACACTCAAATTAGGGGCAACTGATTGTGAGAGCTTTAAAACACGCTGCAATGAATAGCCGCTAGTAAATGCAAGTGACATATCGATTTCAGATTGTGTTTCGTACAGCGCTGCAACCGTAAATAAACGCTGGCTAGGTACTCGACCAAGCGGAGTATAGGTGCTTGCATTTGGCATGATCACCCGTACTTTGTCACCCAACGAAATACCCAGTTTACGACTTAAATAACGACTTATTGCTATATGATAATTTTCATCCATGACTAGTGACCAATTACCTGCCACTATTTTTTCTTTAATGTTATATAACGAGCTCCCATCATCATATAAGCCTTGTAAGAGCACACCATGAAGGTCTTGATTAGTTTGTAAAATAGCCTCTCCATGACGATACAAATTGACTTGTTTTACAGCAGGAGACTCCGACAGCTGTGACTTAATACGCGACATGGCTTCTTTAGACTGTGACTTAGCGTCCACTTCAATATGCGGGATCAAGCCTAACATATTAGTCTTGAGGTTATTTTCAAAACCATTCATCACAGAGCTTACGGTAAAAAGAGCCATTAAACCGATAGCAATGCCCGCAATAGAAAAAAACGAAATAAAAGAGATAAAGGCGTTGCCCTTTGAGGAGCGGCTATATCTCAGCCCTATAAAAAGGCTAACAGGTTGAAACATAAGTAATTATAGGTTTTATAAGGGCTAAATATGCGCTCATGTTAGCATATATTTAGCCATGATGGGATTATCGAATTTGTAAAAAATAATTATAAATCTGATACTTGAACAGTCTCTATTAAGTGGTCTAATAATGCTTTTACATTCGTTGCAATAAATTGCCTTGGCGGATATACCCCCCAAACGCCTTCAGGTGCGGGGGCAACATTGGAAAGCACCGCGACTAATTGACCTGACTGCAAATATTTATCCACGTAATAATCTGGTAGCTGCACAATGCCTAAACCTTTAATAGCAGCATCAACCAAAGCCCAGCCACTATTACACTGTAATCGACCCGCCACTTTAATATGTTTATCTTGAAGTTGATCTTTCACACGCCAGTAACTGTTATTTCCAATTAAACAGTGGTGCTGATGAAGTTCACTCACACTATGAGGCTGACCATAGTTATTGATATAGTCTGGACTACAACAAATCACTAAACGTCGCTGACTTATTCGTCTGGCCTTTAATGATGAATCCTTTAAATGCCCTAACCGAATCGCCAGATCAAACCCCTCATCTAATAAATTGACTTGTTCATTGCTCAAGTGACTAATAACTTCAATATCAGGATGTTTCTGCATAAATGTATGGACAGCAGGCATAATGTAGCTTTCGCCATACATCACTGGTGCAGTTAATTTAATTGTCCCTTTTGGTGTCAGTTGCTGCTCAGCCAAAAGTGCCGTGGCGTCGTCCATCGCATTTTGCAATTGTTTAGTTTGATGAGCAAACACTTCACCTTCTTGGGTAAGTACCACCTTGCGTGTTGTCCGAGTAAGCAATTGCGTATTTAAACGCTCTTCTAATTGGCTCACATAGCGACTGACATGCGCCACTGACATCCCTAATAATCGACTTGCTTTAGTAAAGCTGCCTGTTTCAGCGACGGCTAAAAACTCATCAATTCCATGCCAACGATTCATTATTACCATACTGTAAAAGTGTTTTAATAAATCGAAGATTATCATCCATTGAGAAATAAATAAAATAGTCTATGTTAATTATCTACTACCTACAAATAAGGGAACGTTATGACTGATTTTATTAAATCAAAAGCAGCAATTGCTTGGGGACCAAACCAACCTCTATCGATTGAAGAAGTCGATGTGATGATGCCTAAAAAAGGCGAAGTGCTTGTAAAAATTGTAGCAACCGGTGTTTGTCACACAGACGCATTCACTTTATCTGGTGAAGATCCTGAAGGTATTTTCCCTGCTATTCTCGGCCATGAAGGCGGCGGTATTGTAGAGGCTGTAGGTGAAGGTGTAACTCACGTTGAAGTCGGCGACCACGTCATTCCTCTTTACACCGCTGAATGTGGCGAGTGTAAGATGTGTAAATCGGGTAAAACAAATCTGTGTTCAGCTGTTCGTGAAACACAAGGTAAAGGTTTAATGCCAGATGGCACCACTCGTTTTTATAAAGACGGTCAACCAATTTATCATTATATGGGTTGCTCAACGTTTTCTGAATACACTGTACTTCCTGAAATTTCACTCGCAAAAGTAAGTAAAGAAGCCCCGCTTGAAGAAATTTGCCTACTTGGCTGTGGCGTAACAACAGGTATGGGTGCGGTTACTAAAACCGCTAAAGTACAACAAGGTGACACGGTTGCTATATTTGGTCTTGGCGGCATTGGTTTATCTGCCATTATCGGTGCAAAAATGGCAGGCGCTAGTCGTATTATCGGTATTGATATTAATACTAGCAAATTTGAACTGGCTACTAAGCTTGGCGCCACAGATTTGATCAACCCAAATGATTTCGATAAACCAATTCAAGAAGTGATTGTTGAAATGACCGACGGCGGTGTCGATTTCTCATTTGAGTGTATTGGTAACGTAAACGTAATGCGCTCTGCACTTGAGTGTTGTCATAAAGGCTGGGGTGAATCAGTTATTATTGGTGTTGCAGGCGCAGGCCAAGAAATTTCAACACGCCCATTCCAACTTGTAACAGGCCGCGTATGGCGTGGTAGCGCATTTGGTGGAGTAAAAGGCCGTTCTGAGTTACCTGAAATCGTAGAACGATATATGAAGGGTGAGTTTGCACTTAATGACTTCATTACACACACCATGAAACTTGAAGATATTAATGAAGCCTTTGATTTAATGCACGAAGGTAAGAGTATCCGCTCTGTTATTCATTACTAATCATTAATAAGCGCCTTGATTTAAAAGGCGCTTTCATTTTCAAGGATGCTGATATGCTCGAAAATATAAGCTCAACAAAAGTCAGCGGTGGTTGGCATAAGCAATACACGCATCAAGCGAGCAGTACACACTGCACAATGCGTTTTGCTATATTTTTACCACCGGGTGCAAGTGAAACCAATAAAGTACCTGTGATGTATTGGTTGTCAGGCCTTACTTGTACTGATGAAAACTTTATGCAAAAAGCCGGTGCCTTTAAAAAAGCTGCCGAACTGGGTATTGCTATTGTCGCACCTGATACAAGCCCGCGTGGCGACACCGTACCTGACGACGAAAGCTACGATTTTGGTCAAGGTGCAGGCTTTTATATTAACGCAACACAAGCCCCCTATAATGTACATTACAATATGTATGATTATGTTGTGACTGAGTTGCCAGCGTTAATTGAAGCGCACTTCCCTGTTACTGATAAAAAAGCGATTGCAGGTCACTCAATGGGAGGGCACGGCGCCCTAATGATTGCGCTTAAAAATCCAAAACAATTTGTCAGCGCAAGCGCATTTAGCCCTATCGTCAACCCTATAAATTGTCCATGGGGTGAAAAAGCATTTAGTCATTACTTAGGGACTGACAAAGCGGCGTGGCGCAATTACGATAGCTGCGAGCTCATGAAACAAGCAAGCCCAGAAGATTATTTACCGCTGCGTATTGATCAAGGCGAAGCTGACAACTTTTTAGTTGAACAACTAAAAACAGAAAACTTGTTTTTGGTCGTCAATGAAAAAGATTACCCCGCTGAAATAAATATGCATGCTGGCTATGATCACAGTTACTATTTTATTAGTAGCTTTATTGATGAACATTTAGAGTTTCATCACCGTCACCTGTAGTGTACTTAGTGTGAGGACATAACTTCCTCACACGCTTTCAACAAAGCAAACAGATAGGCGCTAACGGTTGGGGCCTTGCTTTTGTCACTAACTTACTTACCTGAGAATCAAAGTAGCTGAAAATACTCACCCACAACTATTACAGTATATCCTCAAAAATTATAAGTCGATTTAATTGCAACATGGCAGTTATATTTTTAAGACTTATTCAACAACAAACCATTGTAAATAAAGCTATTTTTACCTCATTCCCTCACGAAATTACCTAATTTTAAGCGCAAGCAAACTCAAATGTGAGCGCTCTTGCGATAAATACGTGCATCCTTTTTCTCTCGCTTGCGTCTCTAGTAGTGAAGTGAATGTTTAATCACAAAATAAGGAAGCAAGATAATGAGTACAACTAACAACACCAGTAACCCCGATACTAGCAGTAACTGCGACGAGGCCTGTGTCTGTAACAATGAAAGTAACTGTAACAATGACTGTGACAGTAGCTGTAATTGTAACTGCAACTGTGCTAACAATGAGTGCCAAACCTTACAGCCCTGCCATTGTAAGAGCTGTAACCCAAATACAAAAAACAGCTGCTGTTAAGCTGTCATAAATACTAAGGCAACAGCACTTAGGTGCTGATGCCTTAGTATGGACGAAGCCTAATTATGATTGAAAATATCTGGAAGCAATTCCACCAGCAACTGCTGGGATTTATCGCCAGCAAAGTGAACGACCAAGCGATGGCTGAAGACATACTGCAAGATGTCTTTATTAAAGTGCTTAACAATATCGATAGCCTTAGTGCCGCCGACAAGCTACAGCCCTGGCTTTATCAAATCTGCCGTCACGCCATAATTGATTACTACCGCAGTAAACGTCCCAATAGTAGTAGCGACGAACTAGAGCAACTGCATGCGCCTGAGGTAGACTGGACAGCTGCTTACAGTGAGCAGCAACTCAACCGCTGTATTAACACGTTAATTCAAGATTTACCCGCCCATGTTAGCAACATACTTATCGACAGCGAGTTGCAGCAACTCAAACAACAACAAATTGCCGACAAATATAAATTGAGCCTGCCAGCGGTTAAATCACGCATCAAACGCGGTCGCGAACAACTAAAAACTAAATTACAAGCGTGCTGTAACTTTACCTTCGCGGCACAGGGCATGGATGCAGAGTGTAAGAATCAGTGCGGTTGCAGCGCAGATAGCTAGCCTATTAGATCACTTAGAAGCCGGCACTCACTATTTACTTTAAAGAGTCAGCCAGCAAGACGAGATTTCCTCACACGCTTTCACCGTGACAAAATTTTGCGGCACACTCACTGCGACTCTTCTTTAACCACCTCTTACAAATAACTAACAATCAATGACGACTGTAAAAAATGTTGAATAGCTTACTTACATAAGTCACGGACAAATTCTTTTAAAAACCCAACAAGTTGTAAAATAAAAATTATCAAAAAAGGCAGTGCCCCAAGAATCGCTACACTTCTATTTAGTAGCTCATCGTGTTGAAGCAACAATACATAACTACATAAAAACAAAGCTAAGCACCAAGCATATAAAGTAATCCCCTGCGAGTTTTCACGCCCCACTAGCTGCTTAATGACTAAAATTGCAGAGTCTGCTGATGTCGCAACAAACACAAGTAACAGCAGCAAACTAGCCCAAATAAATACCGTACCTTGCCAACCTAATTGATGAAAAAAAACAAACAGCCCTTGGCTATAATCATCTTTTATAGCCAATAAAATACCCGATTGATTCAGTTTATCCCATTCAATTGCTGCACCAGAAAATGCAGAAAACCAAATAATTGTTACAACCGTGGGAATGCAGACAACAGCTAAAACAAACTGCCAAACAGCTCGTCCTTGGCTAATTTTCGCTAAAAAAACACCCACGAAGGGCCCCCATGCTAACCACCAAAAGTAGTAATTATAAGTCCATCGATTCGCCCAATCTGAGTTATTTAACTGGCTATCAAACTGCCAAGTACCCGTTACAAGCAGTTGTATGTAATAACCTGTACCATCTAAGGCTATCTGTATAATTGGCGCTATAGGCACGACACACAAAAGCCAAATTAATAGAGTAAACGCCAAAATTACATTAAATATACTTAACGATTGCACACCGCGCCTAATACCAAACTTTGCCGATACGGTATAGATAATGAAGAGCACCCCCACTATTAGAGAGCCAATTAAAGCTGGCGAAGTTATGTTTAACTCAAGCTCAACTCCTTTGCTGATAAGTAATGTAGAATTAGCAATGGTACCAACCACACCAAAAAAAATAGCAAATACGGCAATCAACTTAACCACAAAACAGAGAGTAAGTTGCCCCTGTTTATCTACCTTATTGCCAATTGCACTCATTACAGGCGCACACATGTCACCGGATTTACCGCTGTATTGAGTTAAACCACCTAACACGATGGCAAACACAGCATATAATGCCCACGCATGTGCGCCCCAATTAACCAGCGTTAATGCAAGACTACTTGCTAATCTATCGGGGTATAAACTTTGCTTTAAAGGTGGGTTCAATGAATGCAGCGCAGGCTCAGCGACTCCCCAAAAAACCAATCCAGAACCCATTCCCGCAGCAAAAAGCATGGCAAACCAACCAAAGTTTGAATATTCAATGCGTGCATTCTCACCCCCTATTTTACGAGTTCCCAATGGACTAAACGCAAGTATTATTACTGCAAATAATAAAAAGTTAATTAACAAAAAGAAGCCGCTACCTATGTGTGCCAATGCTGTAGAAATCATCGGCTGAACTTGTTCTGTCATTAAATTAGGTAAAACAACAGCGATCAGTGCAACAGTCAAGCAAATAGCCAGCGCCGTTTTTTCAAGTGAAGAGGTAGAGTGTTTCAAGATTAAGCCTATAGAGTGAGCGCATTAAGAATACTGTCAGCACGGCGTTGATACAAACAGGCAAAAGTGTGAATTATTACCTTTAACGCGTAAATTATACCAATACTGAATCACTACAACGCGGCTACATGTCCCTTAAAAATGTATTTATAAGTAGAGTTATAGAGTTAAATACGCTCTTTTAAACTAAATTTTCTTACACGATTTAGGAGCTAAAAAATAAGGTGTATTTTTTGGGGAAAACGAAAAAAGGCGCTTTAAAAGCGCCTTGCTGTCAAGAATGTGCTTAAACATGTCTTGATCTTAATACATATCCTTATAAGGATTCGATTTGTTGAACGCTATCGCTTTGTCAAAACCTGGGATAGTCATCGATTCTTCATTAATAACAATGTCGTTTTCATCAATTAAACCATCACCAAAACGATAAATAAGCTCATAATGGCCTAAGTCGGCTTGTTGCTTATATTCATTTTGTGCTTGTGCAACATGGGTATTGCGGTCTTGGTACTGAGCCATTTTTGCATCGCCATGACGCTTTGTAAGCATTTGCATTGTCACGTTTGGCGACAGCACTGTGGCGGTTGCATTATTACCTCCAAACCCTTTTGAGTTTATAAAAGCGATATCCATTGCATCACATTGATAGTGCGCTGTGCGAATATCTAAATGCTGGCTATAAACATCATCGGCCACTTTATCAATAGTGGTAATACCCGGCATAATATTATGACTAAACACGCCTAACGCCATGGCAAGTTGATCACCACTTGCCGGTGCAATTGTGTGGCCAACATACGCTTTTGGCGCGGCCACTTTCCAGCTATCAATCGCAAATGTTTCAGCTACTTTATGATAAATAAGAGACTCTGTTACACGATTTTGAGGTGTGCTAGAACCATGCGCTAAAATAAAGCTGCGCTTTTGTACGGCTTCTTGACCAACAATACTGCTGGCAAGCGCGACCGATTTAGCCATTGTAATATAGTTACCTGGGCCCGGTGCTGTAATTGACTTTTTAATACCGTCGGCATTTACAAATACATCGGCAACAGAGCCTTGAATATCAGCACCGAGTTCGAGTGCAAGCACATCATCCATTAAAATTGCCACCTGTGCGCCTTCACCAATAGTAAAACCACAGTTTTCACCAAATGGACGACTGGTACGTCGATGATCTACCACATCGGTATTATCAAGACGTTTTAGGCCTTCTTCGTTAGCAAGTGCGCTCATATTACCAAAGCCTTCGACAATTTCAGGCGTAATGGCGCATTCAACAGATGCAACAATCGCAACGCGGGTGCGACCAGCTTGAATATCGTTAACAGCAGCGCGTAGGTTGTATAAAAAGGTGGCACATGCGCCCGATGTGGTGAACGTTGTTCCAACATTACCGGTCACATACGCATTAATGAAATCAGTCGACATGGTATTTAAGCCAAGTGCTAATTGTTTGGTGCTTACGCGGTCACCCTGTTGTCTCGCACGAATTAAGCCACCAAACCCTTCGTCATCCACTTGCCCTGCTACCGAAGCCGAATATGTACCAATTTGATCAGGCTCAACACTATTCATAACATGCTGCCATGCAAGCCCTGTAGAGCGAATGGCATCGGTTGCCGCAAAAATGGTCGCTTGTAGGCCTCGTGGTTGGTAACGACTATTATACATGGTCGCTGGATCAAAACCTGTAGGTAATTGACCCGCGGCTTTAATCGGGTTGTCACGGGTGCTGTCGTGCTTAATAGCAAGGTCGGCACTAATGGTTACTTTTACTTTTTTATCGCTGAGATCTTCAACCTGCCAACTTGCAGGTACTGGCGTTGGTAAATCACGACGACGAGTTTCAAACACAATTTGCTGCTCGTCAGACGCTGTCAGCGTCATTTTTTGTTGCCACGGAGTTGCATCAACGTCAAAGTGATTTTTTTCAATTTTACGGATTAGCGTACCTGCTAATACTTGTTCGCCGAATTGTGCTTCAATATCAGCTTCGTTAATAACGTTGCCTTCAGCATCTTTTAAAACGCCGTCGGTCAGTGTTACTAAATTCATTAACGTCGCTAAGCCTAAAAATGTCTCCTGACGGGCTGTTGCATCTAAGCTGTCTAACACGATACGACGATAACCTTGATGAAAAGAAGTGCGGCCAGCGGCATTAATACCACCCATACCAACAATAACGGGTAATGCTGTCATAAATAACCTTGAGAAACGTGTTACGAGAATTACTTAAGTTTAAATGGATTAACTAGGTAGCCTTGTGCTTTAATAGCCAAATAACATGCATAATAGGCCAAAACCAACTGGTCGGAGCAATAAAAGTGACAAACGGTAAACATGCAAACGCCATCGAAATTAGTATTTTAGTGTACCCTCACCTACTCATTACAAGTCTTACTCTACCTATAGAAATGCTTAGGGCGGGTGAAGCTTTTGCGAAAAGTCATCACCGGTACGATGAATTTACCCCGCTTAATATCAATTTAGTTGCCAGCACAGTAAAACCGATTGCAAACAGAACGGGGCTTGCCATTATGCCCGACAGCGACCCCGACACAGCGCCATATAGCGATTTAATTATTGTTCCAGGTATTTGGCGTAACCCTCGACCTGTGGTGAGTAAACATCCTCGCCTTGTTAATTGGCTCGCTGATTCGTGGCTGCAAGGGAGCCATATAGTGGGCGTAGGCACAGGTAATTGCTTAGTAGCAGAAGCAGGTTTATTAAACGGTCACCCAGCCACAACGCATTGGCATTATGCTGAACAATTTAAACGAGATTACCCTAATGTACAGTTAAAGCCTGACTTCTTTATTACCCAGTCTGAGCGTATGTATACGGTTGCCAGTTTGAATGCCTTAGCCGATGTCATTGTGCATATAATTAGCCAGTATTATGGCCGAGAAGCCGCACAACATGTAGAGCGTAACTTCTCCCATGAAATTCGAAAACCTTACGAAGATCAGCGTTATTTAGAAGGTGCTGTTGATAAACACCCAGACGAATTAATTGCACAGATCCAGTTTTGGCTTAAAAACAATCTAACATCTGAGCTCACCTTACAGGAAATTGCAGCCCAATTTAGTTTAAGCTATCGAACGTTTACCCGACGTTTTCGCCAAGCCACCAGCCAAACTCCGATTGAATATTGGCAGCAGTTACGTGTACAAAGCGCGAAAGAATTACTCGCCTCTTCTAATTTATCAATCCAAGAGGTGGCACTTGAAGTTGGCTATAATGACCAAGGACATTTAACCCGTGTATTTAAGAAAGTACTGTCGCAAACACCCAGTGAATATAGAACAGTGGTAAGACGTAAGCTATTTGGTTAACGCTATTCGATACCATAAAACAACGCTTCAAAAGCCAACTCATACCATTTTGCTTAATTAAGTGAATAATTTTTGAGCGAATAAAACTTCGTTTGATAACAAGGCAAAAATTTAGTTATTTAGTTATTCTCGGCAATTGCTCCTGCATTGCTGTACCTCCTGCATCCACGCAGTCGTAATTCAGACATTTTTAACGTAGGTAACGACCGGTTTAATCACTCGAAAGGATTTAATATTAATGAAAATGGGAATAGGTAGTGTAGGCGACGCATTTTTAATTATTGAGACAAACTAACTTAATTGGAAGCAAGCTCTTTGCTGAATATAATTTTGCTCTTGTGCGGGTTACCCCTGTCTTCATAACCCGCTATGGTATAGCCATTTTTTATCAACAGACTTAGCATCGCAGGAAAACGATTCATTGATTTCACGTTAATTGCATCGTAATTATGCTCTTTCACCCACATTTCTTGTGCTGCTAATAAAGCTTGAGCAATTCCCATTCCTCGGCACTTTGGCAACACGGCACCAAGCCAACTATAAAAGGTATTATTATCTAACCCATAACCGAGCTTATACGCGACAGGCTCATTATCAATATACGCGACTAAAACAAGATGCTCACGACCTGCCAACCTTGCGTGTAATTTACTTAGCGTATTTCTGCCATCAAACTCAGGAATTTGGCTATCTACAAGTAATAAATCTTGTAAATTAGCTGATTTTATTGAGTAACAAGTTGTCATTACATTTTTCCGACTCAAAATCTAAATTCAAATTGATCTGACTCCAAAAAGGATCCTACTTTATCGGGGTCAGATCAAATATCTAATGTTTGATTTCTAATTTCTAAAACTATTTTTCTTTCCGATAATACAATTTTGAATAGCGTTTTACTTGTGCGTGAACACCCCGGCCTAAACTTTTAAACTTCGCTTCCAGTACATCAACACCGTATAAAATAACCACAACCAATACCGAAAGCTTGATAGCGGCCATAAGGTTATCAGTGGCAATTACGACACCGATAGACGCTAATACCCAAATGGTTGCAGCTGAAGTAACACCCACCACTGCGCCATCTTTTGCCAGCATGACGCCGGCACCTAAAAAGCCAATACCTGTAATTATTTGCCCAACTACACGGGAGTGGTCAATTACATCACCATGTAACATAAATGCGGTGGCTAAGAATAAATAGGTCCCTAGAACAATAAGCGCCGAGGTGCGAATACCCACTGGCTTTCCGCGCAATTGGCGCTCCATACCAATGATCGCACCACAAAATGCGGCACTACCAATTGCAGACCAAGAGTAAGGGGCAATATCAAATAGACTATTCAGTGTCACTGTACTTCCAAATATTTGAATTAATAATTATAAAGAAAACGCCATCGCGGTGCTTAACCGCAATGATCCAAAGCTGGCCATTTTACTAAAATCGGCTTTTGCTATTGGCACATGTTGGCAATCAATGGCGAGTTGCTTTTTGTCTTCACAAAATGGGTCATGAACATATAAGCAATGCTCATCCACATGCGTTACGCACACCCAATGTGGTGATTTTTTACCATCAAAGCGATATGTACTAATGAGTAAAACCACCGCTTTACCCGCCGCCAGCCATGTTTCAATATCGTTAAGGGTTAGTTCTTGATAGCGTACAGGCATTTTCGCAACGATAGCTTCAGCAACAAATTGGTTATGCACTGTGTGTAAAATTGCTTTTTTCTTTTCACTTCTTACACCATCAATAAACAATGATTCACGGGTATTTAAAACAACATCAGCCTTAAATCCACGTTTCATCGCTGCAAGTGCTAAACCCAGCGGATGGCAGCCACCGTGACCCGAGGTCATAAAAATGGTGGTTGCCTCACGCCAAATATCAAGTTCTTTTAATTGGCTCATTGGCGTATTATTAAGCGACGACATAGCCATTAGTAATGCCGCGGGACCACAGGTAAATTCAGTGGTTTGTTGATACCACGGTGTGTGTTTATCAGCATTAAAGGCAGTATTACGACGAATCGTTTTTTGCATTCGTAGCGCATCACTGTGATCATCATAATAATCACTGTAATGACCAAACACATGATAGCCATGCTTTTCGTATAAACGAATTGCGGCCTGATTATTGACTGCAACCTCTAGTCGCATAAAACTACGACCTCGTTTTACAGTCTCGTTTTCAAGAGCAATTAGCAGCTGCGAAGCCACCCCTTTACCTTGTTGGCTCGCAAGGACGGCCAATGAGTACAACCGCGCTAACCGCGTGCCCTTATGACACCACACAAGGCCATAACCGACCAATTCACTGTTAACTTCAGCAACCATTAACAAACCATGGTTTGCTGAAAGCCAGCGCTTTAAGCTGCGACTGCTTAATCTATCTTGACTAAAGCTTTGCTCTTCAATGGCAACAAGTGCCGCCAAATCCGATACTTTCGCAAACCGGATTTGGCAATGTGATGTCTTCATTTAACCTCGGCCTCGTGCTTCAAGGCGTTGCTTAAATTCGTCCATAATGATCATATAAAGCTCATCGCCAAGGTAGGCATCTTCTACTTTGTGATCAATGCTTGGGTTATCGTTTACTTCAAGTACGTACGCGCGCCCTTGATGTTCTTTTACATCAACGCCATACAAACCTTTACCCACTGTTTTACAGGCTTTTAATGCCGCATCTAATACCACTTTCGGTAACTCAAAAGTCGGGAGAGTTTCAAATCCACCTGAAAAAAAGCGTTTTGCATCATGGTTGTAAATTTGCCAATGATTACGCGCCATTAAATAACGACACGCATAAATCGCGCGACCATTTAACACCCCTACACGCCAGTCATACTCTGTGTACATATACTCTTGTGCTAGCACAAGCGCACTGAACTCAAAAAGCTCCGTGAGTTTTGCAATCAGCTCTTCACGGTTCTGAACTTTAAACACCCCTTTAGAGAATGACCCCTCTGGCATCTTTAGTACTAATGGGTACGTAAAGTTTGTTTCTAAGTTTTCAATGGTGTCTGTTGATGTATCAGCTACCACATGTGTTTTTAAGCTTGGCACTTTTTGATAATTAAAGGCATCGTGTAAGTACACTTTATTACAGCAGCGTAAAATTGACTCTGCGTCATCAATTACCACAAGCCCTAAGCTTTGTGCTTTACTTGCTAATCGATAAGTTGGGTGGTCAATCGCCGTTGTTTGACGAATAAATAGTGCGTCGTATTGCGCAATACTGGTAATTTCATCAAAAGTCAGTGCTTGTGCATAAATGCCATGCTTAGCTGCCGCTTTAATAAATTTTGCAATGGCGTCTTTATCACTGGGTGGTACTTTTTCTTGGTGATCAACCAAAATCGCCATATCCCAGCGGTAACGGCGTTTTTTATCGTGAATACGCCAGACAGATTCTGTGAAGCTGCTTAACTGTTTTACAAATTCGGCAAACGCGTCGTCATCAAGCGCCGCAATAGCACCTTGTTTCACTACACCTTGCTCGTCACACACCAGTATTGGCGCAGGGTATTGTGAAAACAATGCTTTAGTTGCTTTAATATCGTCTTCGCAAAGTGTTTGCCCAAAAAATACGGTGCGACCTTGTAATTGCATGTGGCGAGAGCTGTGCTCATCTGAACGTAATGCATTAATGGTTTTTACGCTGGGTAATACTTGGTGCTGTCTTGCTTCTGCAAGTAAAGAACAATAGTAACCCTTACTTAAATACTGTCCTGTATCGCACAGATTTAAAATACGTGTTTTGGGTTCGTTATGTTTTGGGTAATCACGTAGGTAAGTATCAAAAGTGATCACATTTTCAAAGTTTTGAGCAATACGCTGCTCGTTGTTATCAACCACAATCAAGGTTTTAAACACGACTTTTCCTATAATAAGTCTTTAATAATGAAAAAACACCCAACCAATTAAGTGAATGCATGAGGCTAAAATTCACTCAACTAGATGGGTGCTTATGATACCAACCCGCAATAATGCAAAATCATTTAGATTGATTAAGCGTGTGGGTATAAGCGCTAAGCTTGATGTGATTTATAGAGTGTTTTGCGAGGAGTTACCAACGAGATATTTTTCACTTAAAGATGAAATTTACTAATTAAAAATCAGTGTGTTTAAATTAACTTATCAATGGTATAAAACTGCTTTTTGTCGCCTATGACAAGGTCAACTTCGTCATCCACTTTTTTACCTAGCAATTTTTTACCTAAAGGTGCTTCGCGAGTCACAACATAAATCGTGTGCTCTTTAACGGTCACTGATAAGCCACCAGAACTTGGACCAATAAAGAACCATTTTTGCTGGTCTTGATCATCAATAAGAGAGACCAATGCCCCTTCGCGAACTTTCGGAAATTCTGTTTCTTTGAATACCGTATTAAACGCTTGAATATCACGGTAACATTCATTCACTCGTTCAGCTTGACCTTGAGCTAAATAGGCCGCCTCTAATCCTAGGGTGTCGTATTGAGTTTCGGCCACACTTTCTTCATGGGTGGCAGCATCATGAGCCGCTTTTGCCGCTTCTTTAGCACGGTGTAATTGAGATTCTAAGGCGAAACGAAGGTGTTCTATAACGTGTGTTTTATTCATATCAAAGCAGCTAAAACGTAAAATGCGCATTCTACCCTGTTTTACGATTTTTGTAACTGAACTGATATGGTTTGAATATGTTAGCAATAGCTCATTAGCTTATCTGATTGGTGCTTTATATTGCGCGTGCTAAGTTTAAAAAAGCGCAGGGTTAATCATGATTAACCCTGCGCAAGTGTGGTTAAGGCATATCAATGTAAGCTTGGGTTTTATCATCTAAAGTTTGCGTGTAATTATCGCTACTCAGACCCAATAACTGCGGTAACGTGGCAGCAATACAAATTGATGAAAATGTTCCCACCACAATGCCGACAAATAAGGCAATCGCGAACCCGGTTAATGCAGCACCGGCTAACAGCCATATACATGCGATGGTCGCAAGAGTTGTACCTGAGGTAATTAATGTGCGAGTGAGTGTAGAGCGTATTGCATCGTTGATCACCACATGAGTATCAATGCGCTGACTACTTGATTGAATACGTAAAAGCTCCCTGACCCTGTCGCCAACAATGATTGAGTCATTTAATGAGTAACCAATGATTGCTAATAAACTCGCCAGCACGGTTAAATTAAACTCAAGCCCTAATAACGAAAACAAACCTAGCACCAAAATTAAGTCATGTAATAGTGCGACCACTGAGCCCACAGCCAGTCGCCATTCAAAACGCACGGCTAAATACACCATAATTGCGATAAGTGCGGCAAAAAGTGCTAAACAACCTTGCTCAAATAACTCATCACCCACTTGAGACCCTAAAAATGAAGTTGAAAGCACTTTAAAGTCAATGCCTTGCTGGCTAAGCTCTGCCTGCCAATTAGCCGTTGTATTAAGGTCTGGGGCTTGTCTTAAAACAAAGTGATGATCGCCTGCTTTGCTTATTATTAGTTTATCGACGACCTCAGGGCTTAGCTTTGCTGTTAAGTCCGCAATCGAGGTAACCGATTCGGTGCTAATATCTGTGATATAACCCCCTGTAAAATCAAGTCCAAAGTTTAACCCTTTAGCCGATAACACCCCAAGGCTACTTATCACTAGCGCACAGCTTAGAAGTAATCCTAAAACGCGCGCTTTACTTGCTGCTGTTAATGTAGACCAGCTCATGCTTTTGCCCCCGCTAAATTCGTTAATTTAATATACAGTGTTTGGCTAAGTGCTTTTGAAATATACACACCGGTGAACACACTGGTGAGTAAGCCAAGTGCTAACGTAATGGCAAATCCTTTGACGGGGCCATACCCGACTGCATACAAAATAATCGCCGTAATCATGGTTGTTACGTTTGCGTCAAAAATGGTGGAAAATGCTTGATTATAACCCTGCTCAATGGCTTGGTAGGTGGGTCTACCTTTGCGTTTTTCTTCTTTAATACGCTCGAAAATAATCACATTAGTATCAACGGCCATGCCTATGGTCAACACTAAGCCCGCAATGCCAGGTAGCGTGAGTACAACGCCCGGTAATAATGACATTAACCCCACTAGTGCCGTTAAATTAAGTAATAAAGCAATATTTGCAATAAGCCCTAAGCGGCGATACCACAGCGCCATAAAAGCAAGAGTAATACCTATACCCAGCATTAATGCAGCAAGGCCATGCTCAATATTCTCAGCACCTAAGCTTGGCCCTATCGTTTGCTCTTGAACTATTGTGACAGGTGCTGTGAGCGAACCTGCACGCAATAACAATGCTAAATCGTAGGCCGCTTGTGGGCTTTTCATATTGGTGATACTAAAGCGTGAACTTAAATGTTGAGCAATATTGGCGATATTAATCACTTCACTTTTTTTAATCACTTCGCCATTGGCGTTTCGCGAATACTCTGAGTAAACGGTGGCCATGGGTTTACCAATGTTGCGTTTTGAAAAAGCAGACATTGCATCACCACCTTGCGAATCTAAACTCAACTGAACAAGCGGTTTCCCCCACTCATCTTTGCCCACATTAGCGTTATTAATATGGTCCCCCGAAAAAATAGCGACAGGGTTAAGATTAACAACTCCGCCACCTTGTACATTAAAGGCTTTGCCACCTACTTCAACAACCTGATAAAAATCAAGGGTTGCTGTCGCACCAATGATCCGCTTTGCCTCTGCGGGGTCTTGCACACCGGGTAACTCTATGCGGATACGCTGCTTGCCTTGTCTCTGTGTTACCGCTTCAGTAATACCGAGCTCTTCAATACGTCCTCGTAATGTTGTTAAGCTCTGCGCCATCACTTGTTTATCAAACTCACTGCGGCTTTGCTCATCAAAATGCAAAAACGCCGTGGTTAAATTATTACTGGTTGATTTAGTTTGCACGAGGCCTTTAAATTGCGCTTGTAACGTCGCGACTAAGCCAGCCAGGTTATTTTCACCACTAGGTAAAACGTGCAGTTCAATGCCGCCTTTCACTTCACTGGCACGAATGCCGCGTACTTTCTCTTTGCGAAGTACTAACTTAGTTTGTTGATAGACACTACTTAGGTGCTCTTGCATCGCTTTATCTAAATCAACATCAAGCACGAATAGCACGCCACCGTTTAAATCTAGCCCGAGCTTTATTGGCGATAAGCCTAACTGCTGTAACCATTGAGGGCTTGTGGCATGCTCAACAATTTTGCTATTTAAGGTGGGGTACGCTGTTTTAATAAAGCTCAGCGCATTAGCACTTTGTGTTGGCTCATTTAATAAAATAGCCAACTGATTAGCTGAATCATTCGCTTTGTCTACCTTAAAACCCTGTTGATTTAGCGAATTAGTCACCATTTGCAGTGATACAACCTGTTCAGGTTGCTCGATGTGTAACCACGATTTATTTGGGTATAAATTAGGTAGCGCACTGATAGCTAATAAAATGCAGGCAGCTATCATAGCGGCATAGCTCATTTTTAGTCGACGCCAAAACGTCGGCTTTTGTTTCTTTGACATACAAGACTTCCTTCCGACTCTATTAAGCCGGTAAAATTAATTCCTAAAATAAAAAAATGACGAAGGAAGTCGTTTAGCTGTGGTATGTAGCGCGGGCTTTATAAATAAGATTAGCGTCTTTCCAGCCACTAATACGTGATTTTCGCGCACTCGTAATAGCAAACCAAGGAACAGTCTGTGCTCTTTTAGGAGGTGCTAAGAAATGTGCTTTACCCCAGTTTTCAGCGAAAAACTCAATCAATAACTCATAATCAGGATCTACCTGACTATGGTAAAGAAATAAGGATGAATTACTGGCTGTAAGTCGGGGTAATAAAGTATCAAAACCCGACTTTTCTAAAGGCTTTGGATGAACAATAACCTGTTTATGGGCAATGATAGGGGGTTTAGTTAATTCAAGCTGATAAAATTTAGTGGCAACCAGTGGCGAATCAGTCGAAGGCGCAGCTAAGCTCTGTGCACTAAAGAGCACAGTAAATAGCAATATAATGACTGAAAAAAACCGTAACAAAGAGAAACCAATAAATTAAGCGGATAACCCCTCTATAATGAGGGTTAAAAAATAAAAAACAAGTCATTAAACACATAAAAGCGAGCCTAAAGAGGCTCGCGTTTTAGTGTTAACTTACTGCGTTGTTATCACACGTCTAATGATGACATATCAATGACAAAACGTGAGGCCATATCACCTTGTTTTAATTTATCGAAGGCATCATTAATTTCGTCCATTTTGATCATTTCAACTTCCGGAAGAATATTATGTAAGGCACAGAAATCTAAGATCTCTTGTGTTTGCGCAATTCCTCCAATCAATGAACCGGCAACACGACGGCGCCCCAATAACATCGGAACTGAGTTTGACTCAGCAAGCTCACCCACTTGACCAACTAAGACTTGCGTACCATCAATATCTAGTAATGGCATGTAAGGTGTAAAGTCATGCTTTACAGGTATGGTATTTATAATGAGATCAAATTGATTAGCATGTGCTTGCATCGCCGCTTCGTCGCTTGAGACTAATAACTCTTTTGCGCCATACGATAGCACCTGCTGTTTTTTCTTATCGCTACGGCTAATAGCCGTCACATGTGCGCCCATAGCCGCTGCAATTTTAATTGCCATGTGGCCTAAACCACCTAAGCCGATTACAGCCACACGACTGCCCGGACCCACATTCCAAGTACGAAGTGGTGAATAGGTTGTGATACCTGCACATAAAATAGGTGCGCATTTAGCTAAATCTAAACCTTTTGGTACACGTAATACAAACTCTTCGCGCACCACGATGTGTTTTGAATAGCCGCCTTGGGTTAATTCACCGCTAATTCGGTCTTGACCAGAATAAGTACCAACCATGCCTTCACGGCAAAACTGCTCTTCACCCTGATGACATTGGTCACAACTCAGGCAACTATCAACCATGCAACCTACCGCAACATGATCGCCTACTTTGTACTTAGTAACGCCGCTGCCTACTTCAAGAACACGGCCTACAATTTCATGACCTGGCACAACGGGGTACTGAGTCCATCCCCAATCATTTTCTGCAGTGTGTAAATCTGAATGGCACACACCACAATAAAGGATTTCAATCGAGACATCTTCGTCACGAAGTGCACGACGTTCAAAATGATACGGCTCTAAAGGTTTTTCTGAGGCATGTGCTGCATAACCAATGGTTTTCATGATTACTCCTTTACTTTCTTCGTGTTTACGTTTGTATTTAACTACATGTTAATGCTCTCATGTATACTGTCACCAGTATAGAGGTAAAGCTGCATTTTCACTTGCCTAAAATACCGATATGTTTGCCTATTTTTATTAAATTAATTCTAAGAGACCCCCATGCGTGGAATGAGCCGTCGAGAACAGGTTACAAAATCCCCTGATGCTATGAATTTGTCGCAAAGCATTAAAACACTGTGGCCCTATTTAATGACGTTTAAAGGAAGAGTTACTTTAGCAGTATTAGCACTGATTGCTGCTAAAGGCGCGACATTATTGATGCCTTGGGCTCTAAAAGAAATTATCGACGCCGTTGATGCCAATATTCACCCTATTTTAAGTGTGCCTGTTGCCCTATTAGTGGCCTATGGTTTACTTCGTTTTGCGAGTGTGTTTTTTGGCGAAATACGTGATGCCCTTTTTGGACGCGTAACAGAGCACGCAATGCGTCATATCGGTCTAAAAGTGTTTAAACATTTACATAACCTCGAATTGGCTTTTCATTTAGACAGGCAAACCGGCGGTATTAGTCGCGACATTGAGCGAGGTACCAATGGACTTAGCTTTTTAATGCGCTTTTTAATGTTTAATATTGTGCCCACTTTATTTGAAATTATGACTGTGGCGATTATTTTTGCCACCCTATTCTCTGCGTGGTTTGCTTTAGTGACCCTCGTGGCCGTTGCAACCTATATTGTCTTTACTGTTGTTGTCACTCAGTGGCGCAACCGATTTATTCGCGAAGCAAATGCTGCTGATAATAATTCGAATACCCGTGCAATCGACAGTTTACTTAATTACGAAACAGTAAAATATTTTAATAATGAACAGTTTGAAGCAAACACCTACGACAGTTTTCTCGCTAAATGGGAACAAGCGCGACTTAAAAACCGCATGTCGTTGCTTGCGCTTAATTCAGGACAAGCACTTATTATTGCTGCGGCCATAACGGCACTAATGTGGCTGGGCGCCAGCGATGTTGTCAATAAAGAGTTGAGTATTGGTGAGCTGGTCATGATTAATGCCTACATGATTCAGTTATTTTTACCGCTCAACTTTTTAGGCTTTGTGTACCGAGAAATCCGCCGCGCACTCACCGACCTCGAAAACATGCTCGGGCTTTTAAATAGAAAAGCAGCAATAAGCGATGACACACATGCCACACCGCTGAAATTACACAACGCAGCTATTCGCTTCGACAATGTGTCATTTAGTTACGACACGCAACGCCCTATATTAAAGCAATTAAGCTTTGAGGTAGCAGCTGGCAGTAAAGTCGCCATTGTGGGTGCCAGTGGAGCTGGTAAAAGTACCTTAAGC
Source organism: Pseudoalteromonas sp. MBR-15 (assembly GCF_053628915.1). Lineage (NCBI taxonomy): Bacteria > Pseudomonadati > Pseudomonadota > Gammaproteobacteria > Alteromonadales > Pseudoalteromonadaceae > Pseudoalteromonas > Pseudoalteromonas sp. MBR-15. The sequence continues at coordinate 135,804 of NZ_JBRJHH010000008.1, read as the reverse complement.
CGCCTGCTTTATCGGTTTTATGATGTCGATGCAGGAAACATTTATATTGATGACCAAGCAATTAATACGGTTACCCTAGAAAGTTTACGACAAGCGATTGCTATTGTGCCGCAAGACACCGTGTTATTTAACACCACAATTCGCGATAACATAGCTTACGGTAACCCCCAAGCAAGCGAGGCTGAGATTGATCACGCGATCTCACTTGCGCACCTTGATAGTTTTATTGCAAGCCTTGATAAGGGCGATCAAACACTCGTTGGTGAGCGTGGTTTAAAAGTATCGGGGGGCGAAAAACAACGCATAGCTATTGCTCGCGCAATTTTGAAAGGCTCACCGATTTTAGTGTTTGATGAAGCAACCTCGGCTCTCGATTCACATTCAGAACAAGCTATTCTGAGCGCCATGCGTGAAGTGGCTAAAAAACACACCAGTCTTGTTATTGCGCACCGCTTATCAACCATTACAGATGCCGATAAAATCATTGTAATGCAAAATGGTAAAGTGGTTGAGCAGGGTCAACATCAGCAGCTCCTCGCAGCGAATGGCGAGTATGCCCGAATGTGGCAATTACAACAGAGTGAAGAATAAAAACTGTTAACTAGCGCGCTAAATGATTAGAATAGCCGCTTTAATTTTCACTAAAACAAAAAGGCAACACGCAGATGGGAAGAGCTTACCAAAATAAAAAAGATTCAATGGCTAAAACTGCGGGTGCTAAAACCAAAGTTTATTCTAAGTACGGTAAAGAAATTTATATCTGCGCTAAGAATGGCGGTGTAGACCCTGATGGCAACTTAGCGCTGCGCCGTTTAATCGAGCGCGCAAAGAAAGATCAAGTTCCAAGTCATGTAATCGAGCGTGCAATCGATAAAGCCAAAGGGGGTGGCGGCGAAGATTATGTTGCGACCCGCTATGAAGGGTATGGCCCAGGCAACTGCATGATCATAGTTGACTGTTTAACAGACAATAACAAACGTACTTTTGCCGACGTACGTGTGTGCTTTACCAAAGCAAACGCCAAAATTGGCGCACAAAACTCGGTATCGCATATGTTTGACCACCTCGCTATTTTTGTATTCGATGGCGACGATGATGAAGCCGTATTAGAAGCATTGATGATGGCCGATGTCGATGTGACGGATGTTGAGCTTGAAAACGGTAAAATCACTGTATTTGCGCCGCACACAGAATACAACAATACGCGCACAGCACTTGAAGAAATGGGCATTAGCGACTTCGATGAAGATCTCATCGCTTTCGTACCACAAGTTGAAGCACCAATTGAAGGCGAAGACGTTGAAGTAATGGAACGTTTTTTATCAATGCTAGAAGAGTGCGACGACGTACAAAACGTTTACCACAACGCACAGTTTTAATTAACAAGGCCAACTATGTTGGCCTGAACGCATGGACTTAATTTTGAATACCCTCGAAGAGTTAAAATCAGGCGCTTTACAAGGCTGTACTCGCCTGCAACTCGCAGAAGCACTGACTGATTTTCCAAAAGAAATTTACACCCTCGCCAACACATTAGAAATTCTCGATTTATCGAATAATCAATTAAGCAACCTACCTGATGATTTCCACACGCTAAAAAACTTAAAGCGTCTGTTTTTATCATTTAATCAGTTTAAGCACATTCCGAAAGTACTAAAGCAATGCCCAAATTTAATCATGGTGGCGTTTAAAGGGAATCAAATTTGCGAGTTTGCCGAGCACAGTTTACCACGCAATATCGAATGGCTAATTTTAACCGATAACCAAATCAAAGCGTTGCCTGAATCATTTGGTGAGTACCGTAAACTAAAAAAATTAGCGTTAGCCGGTAATCAGTTAACGGCCCTACCAGAGTCAATGAGTGCTTGCCACGAGCTTGAATTGGTTCGCTTAAGTGCCAATAGGCTTTCTCACATTGATAATTGGTTGCTTGAACTGCCCAAACTTGCGTGGCTTGCATTTTCGGGCAATGATTTTAATCGTTCAGATTCTCTAGAGTCTGAGCAATTTTCTGAAATTGGCTTAGATGAACTAGATGTAAAACAGCAAATTGGCCAAGGTGCCTCGGGGTTTATTCATTTAGCACAATGGCAGCAGCGCCCTATTGCCCTTAAGTTATTTAAAGGCAATATAACCAGCGATGGCTACCCGCTAGATGAGTTAAATTGTTGCTTACAAGCAAACGAGCACCCTAACCTAATCAAAGCACTTGGCTATATAAATGAGCCATCACAATTAGGTTTAGTCATGGAGCTGATTGGTGAAGGCTTCAAGAATCTCGGTTTACCTCCGTCATTTGACACTTGTACTCGCGATACCTTTGAAAATGGCTGCCAATATAGCCCTGAGTTTGTGCTAAAGGTTGTGAAACAAATGAGCAGCACACTGGCGCATTTGCACAAAAACCATGTCAGCCATGGTGACATCTATGCGCATAACAGCATGATAAACGACAACGCTGACTTACTTTTTGGCGACTTTGGCGCAGCAACCGACTTGTCACAGTTAGTGCCGTATCAGCAGCAATGCATGCACGGCATAGAAATACGTGCGCTTGGTTATTTTATTGAAGACTTACTCACAGTCGTCAGCAACGAGAACGCCATTACCGAACAACTTGCCGCCATCGCTACAGATTGCTTACGCGTAGAAGCTATAGAGCGACCCAGCTTTAGCGAAGTATTAAACCGGTTATAAAAATAAGGCCTCGTTGAGGCTTTATTTTTGCTTTTTAAACGGAAACAACTGCTGTTTGAGCATACCTTCTGGCATGTAATCACCCACCACACCGTATTTATCAGGCCACTCGGCTTGGCCTTTTACCGCCGTGCCAAGTACGTAATCTAAAAACGAGAAGTGCGCGGCATAATTTCTATCAATAGCGGCTTTATCTGATGAATGATGCCAATGGTGAAATTGTGGTGTCACAATGATATATCTCAACCACCCAAATTTAACCCTCACATTGGCGTGATTAAATACCGCCTGAAAACCAACAATGATCACGTAAAGACTAATGACATCAGAAGGAAAACCAAGCACGAAAATAGGCGTAAGCACTAAGCTGCGAGTCACTAAAATTTCTAAAATATGCTGACGAGATCCCGCTAACCAATCCATTTCTTTTGCACTGTGATGCACAGCATGAAAACGCCAAAGCAATGGCACTTCATGATAAGCTTTATGGACAACATACTGCATTAAATCCGCCACTAAAATAATCAAAAACAGTTGTAGAACAAACGGCATTTGCACAATAAAGCCTTGTACAGTATCAGACACTGCCCACCCAAACGCATGGTGAACAAACTGGTTCGTTGCAAGCAGTACAAAGCCAATAATTAAATGATTAATAAAGAAATGATTTAAATCCCCTTGCCACTCAGAACGTAAAATCTTTTGCTCTTTGCGATGCGGTAATAATTTTTCAATAAGGATAAAAATAAGCGTAGAGCCGAGTAAATCAAGAATAAACCAATCAAGCCCTAAATACGGCGTGTTATCCCTAAAGTCGCCCACTTCAACGTTAGGACCACCAAACGCAATCGCCACTGTTATTAATACCCAAGCAGTTGCCCCCAGTCGTTTATTGGTATTACGGACAAAGTTCAACAGTCCTAAACTGCCTGAAATAATCAGTGCCACAAACATTAACTGACGTAAAAATTCGACACTGTAACTTTGTCGTAATTCTGGGGTGGTTAGGTATTCAGGGAAGTGAAAAGCCAATACACCTAAACACGATAACATCGCTAAAAAACAGGCGATATAGCCACTAATATTACCCTCGCCGATGTGAAACTGCTCAGCACGGAAGAGTCGCTTACTAATACGAGACATCATCTAAAATCCATTTAATAATTTGTCGCAGCATAGCACAGACAATTATGCGTAAAAATGGGTAATTGAATTAGCCAACGCGACATTAAAACACGAAAGCGGAATATGTTATTTGAGCGCAGCCCACTGCAACACTAAGTAAAAAACTCGCGACGAAAGTGCGCTCTGGTAGTATGTGATACAGCAACGTTGGCATTTTTTTAAGCTGCTTAAATGTTGGAAAAAACAAGGTACTATGCGACTCAAAGCGTAAAAAAAGTTGTTTAAATTTATAAAAATAAAGCTTGATACCAACTAAATGTATAAGCACAAATGTGGTTGGGCCTAAAATCTCAACTAACGCCATTAACTCGTAACCTATCATTAACTCTGGGCCAGCCAGAAGTATAACGAGAACAAGCGCGATTGATTTATAAACGCTGTTGCCTAATAAAGATTTAAATTTTTGATACATTAACTTCCCTATTTAGGTATCGACTTCCCGATAGAAATCTATTGAAATGCTTTATCAAATTTTTCTTGATCAAGGTATTTATCAAATGCGCCCAAAGCATTGCCAACACTGGGCTCTGTCATTAATTCTTGCATTGCAACTTCACCAACAAGACGAAATGCATTTTCCATTGCCCCTTGCCCACCGACATCAATAGCGGCTTTTGCTTGCTTTGGGCAGTCTTCGGTTAATAAACGCGTAACTAATGCGCCAACATAGCGATTGGTATCATCGATATCTTGTTCTGTCACGTTTGAGAACGGTTTGATAATACTGTGAGTCGACATACCCAGATAAATCCACTTGGCAAGGTTCTTACGTTCCTTACCGTTGAGTGAATCAGTTAGGCAAACAGCGAGTTGCTGCGCCTCTTGAGAAGCGAATGTATAACTAGGAAGCATTGTAACTGCACTAAGTAGAAGCGGTAGCAGGATATTTTTCATTGTTCGTCCCTCGATGTATTTAACCATAGAATTCGACTTCAGTTTTTACACCGAATGGTAAAACAAACTCCCTGAATTCAGGATCACTTTTATCTGCTTTTGGGTATTTAAGGTTGTACATATTCTTCTTGAACATATTCAAAAATTGCTTATTTTGTAATTTATTATCCAATACCCTTACCTTAACTACATCACTCGTTTGATTGACCATCAACAAAAATAAAATTTTATCATCAGAACGTCTAAAGTCGTCTTTTGCCTGTAACAAAACGTCTTTGGGGAGAGTAAAGTCAGGATAGTTATTAGTTGTGGTTGAGCCACAGGATGCTATGAGTAAACATAGTATTGGCAATACTTTATTCATTATTTTTCCCTGAAATATCGGTAAACAACACGATACTGCGAATAAAATGTTTTTTCTAGCAAAAACCAAAAAAGCCACGATAAACGTGGCTTTGTTGGATAAAGCTTAAACTTTTACGGTTCTATTATAAGAACTTACCTAGCGCTTTAACTTGGTCTAGCATGCGGTTTGAGAAACCCCACTCATTGTCGTACCAAGCCATCACTTTAACAAGCTTACCATCTACTTTAGTTTGCGTAGAATCGAATATTGAAGACGCTGGATTGTGGTTAAAGTCGATAGAAACAAGCGGTAATTCGTTGTACTCAAGAATACCTTGCATTGCACCTTCTGATGCGGCTTTAACTACTTCGTTGATTTCAGCGGCTGTTGTTTCACGCTTAGCAACAAATGTTAAGTCTACTAAAGACACGTTAATTGTCGGTACACGCACTGCCATACCGTCAAGTTTACCCGCAAGTTCAGGAAGTACTAAACCAACGGCTTTAGCAGCCCCTGTTTTCGTTGGGATCATTGACTGTGTCGCACTACGCGCACGGTATAAGTCTGGGTGATAAACGTCAGATAGATTTTGATCATTTGTATAAGCATGAATGGTTGTCATGCTACCTTGCTCAATACCCACTGTGTCGTTGATTGCTTTTGCAATTGGCGCTAGACAGTTTGTTGTACACGATGCGTTTGAGATAATGTTGCTGTCAGCGTTTAATACGTCGCTGTTCACACCATGAACAACCGTCGCATCCATATCAGTACCGGGTGCAGATACGATCACTTTTTTAGCGCCCGCTTCAATGTGCTTTGCAGCAGCTTCGCGCGATGTGAATAAGCCAGTACATTCTAAAACGATATCTACGTTTAGTGCTTTCCACGGTAAGTTGGCAGGATCACGCTCTTGTGTCAGGGTAATTTCGTCGTTACCAATTAACATGGTGTTTTCAGCAAGTGTTACTTTTTGAGAAAATTGACCGTGTACTGAGTCAAATTGCGTTAAATGCGCGTTAACATTTGCTGGTGCTAAATCGTTGATGGCAACGATTTTGATTTCGTTGTTTTGAGCTGACTCATAAAGGGCACGTAATACGTTACGACCGATACGTCCATAGCCATTAATTGCAACATTAATCATTCTAATATCTCCCGTTAATTATTTTACTTCACTTGCTTGGCGAGCAAGCGCTTCAATGGCTTGCCAGTCTTTGTTTTCAATAAGTTGTTTATCTAACATCCACGTACCCCCCACACAAATAACATTACTTAATGCAAGGTAGTTAGGTGCGGTTTCAAGGCTAATGCCACCTGTAGGGCAAAAAGTCACTTGCGGTAAAGGACCGCCAATTGATTTGAGCATCGCGGTGCCGCCCGCTGCTTCTGCAGGGAAGAACTTTAAGAACTTAAAGCCATGGCTTACTAACTTCATCACTTCACTGGGGGTTGCGGCACCGGGTAAAAATGGAATGTCAGACTCTTTAGCCAGTGCTAATAATTCGTCGTTTACACCTGGGCTCACCATAAAGTCAGCACCGGCTTCAACAGATGCATTAAATGTCGCTTTATCAACCACAGTACCTGTGCCTACGTATGCTTCTGGTACGGCTTCTTTCATTAGCTTTACTGCCTCTGCCGCAATCGGTGTGCGCAAGGTGATTTCTAATGCTTTTAAGCCGCCGTTATAAAGCGCGCGTGCTAGCGGTGCTGCATCTTCAAGTTTTTCGATTACAACAACCGGTACCACAGGTGCCGATGATAAAATTTTCTCAATGCTCATTGTATGTTCCTCATAGCCCAGTAACGGCGTATTATTATTCTAAACCGAAGGCGCTTGCGCCAAGGTCTGCACTACTTACTATATTTCTGAAACCTGCGAATAACTCTCGGCCTGTACCGTATGTTTGGCTCGGTTGGCTAAGTTGTAATTCACGTTTTGCTAATTCTTCATCACTTACATGCACCTTTAATACACCCGCTGGTGCATCAAGCGTTATCAAATCACCTTCGTGAATTTTAGCAATCACACCGCCTTCAACCGCTTCTGGTGCTAAGTGAATGGCTGCAGGCACTTTACCTGACGCACCCGACATACGGCCGTCTGTTACGATAGCCACTTTGTAACCTTGGTCTTGTAGCGTTGCCATCACAGGTGTGAGCTTATGAAGCTCAGGCATCCCTTTTGCTTTTGGCCCTTGCTCTTTTAAAACAGCAATAAAGTCAGTGTTAAGTTCACCACGGCTGTACGCTTCTTGTAGCTCACCTTGCGAGCTGAATACTTTAGCTGGTGCAGATACAACTTGGTGCGACTCTGCAACCGCTGATACTTTAATAACCGCTTTACCCAGATTACCCGTTAATAGTTGTAAGCCACCTTGTTTGCTAAATGGATTATCAATTGGGCGTAATACTTCTTCGTCGTGTGATTTTTCTGGACATGCAACCCATTTCACTTTGCTTGGCCCTGAGCTATCCGTCATGATCACTGAAGTATCTTTATCTAGCATTGGCTCAGTTGTATAGGCCTCTAAGCCATCACCTACTATGGTTTTTACATCGTTATGTAAGTAGCCTTTGCTTAATAGCTGCTTCATTAAGAAGCCCATGCCGCCAGCAGCTTGGAAATGGTTCACATCGGCTGAACCGTTCGGGTAGATACGTGTAAGCAGAGGCACAACCTCTGACAAGTCAGACATGTCTTTCCACGTCAGGATCACACCTGCCGCTTTAGCAATAGCCACTAAGTGAATCGCGTGGTTTGTAGAGCCACCTGTAGAAAGCAAGCCTACAAGACCATTAATGATCGTTTTTTCACTGACGACGTCGGCTAGACAGTTTGCATCTTTCGTTTCAATTAACTGTTTCAACATTGTTTCAACAGCATGGCCTGTTAAACCATCACGAAGCTCTGTGTAAGGGTTAATGAATGAGCTACCTGGAAGGTGAAGACCCATAATTTCCATTAACATTTGGTTAGAGTTTGCCGTGCCGTAGAATGTGCAAGTACCTGCACTGTGGTATGACGCGCTTTCAGCTTCTAAAAGCTCTTCACGACTAACCAAACCTTGAGCAAACTTTTGACGAACACGGGCTTTTTCTTTGTTAGGGATGCCAGACTGCATTGGCCCTGCTGGCAAGAAATACGTAGGTAAGTGACCAAAAGATAACGCACCAATTAATAGCCCTGGGACAATCTTGTCACACACACCTAAACAGAAAACACCGTCGAACACATCATGTGATAAAGAAACCGCAGTAGACATTGCAATCACATCGCGTGAAAACAATGACAATTCCATACCATCACGACCTTGCGTAACACCGTCACACATGGCTGGTACGCCACCAGCAACTTGAGCGGTTGCATCATACTTGGTAGCAAGGTTCTTGATGATTTCAGGATAATCTTTGTAAGGCACATGCGCTGAAAGCATGTCGTTATAAGAATTGATAATCGCTAAATTAGGTTGCTCATCTGCTTTTAAACGAGCTTTGTCATCACTGCTACAGGCAGCCATAACATGGGCGATATTACCACAACCTAAACCGGCACGGACTCTTGTTTGTTTTTTTGCGTGCGCGATTCGCTCTAAATAAGCTTGGCGGGTCTCTTTACTGCGTTCGATAACGCGTTCGGTGACTTCTTGAATACGAGGATGCAACATATAAATTCGACTCATCTCTATAGTTAGAGGATAAAGGCTCAGTGACAATTAAAGACTCCACGAAAATAATTGCACTGAGCATCTTTGATTTACCCGTTCAAAGGTACGCTGACAGGCTGTCTCTCACAACCAACCTGACACCGGTGTCACTGTATTAACTCATGACTGTGACACCGGTGTCAACCCTATCTGTTAAATTTAGTTTAATTTTTTAAAATGACCAAATAATGAACAGTACTATTTTAGCTTAGTATGAATAGAATTCATGCAAAATCATGAGAAAGAGATTTGTTGAATGATGACACTAATAAGAGTTAACTTATTAATAAACAATATATTAGATGTTTTATATGAACGGTTTATAGATCAAATAAAAAAGCCCGAAAAAGCGTCACTCAATTTCGGGCTACTGTGAAAAACAAGATGAAATTTATTTAATTGCTGCCGTTGACTCACGAGTAATCAATTTTGCTTCCAAAGTCACTTGATATGGTGACTCCTGTGGCTCACTAATATGGCTAATTAATTGTGTTACTGCTTGGTGTGTCATTTCTTCGACTGGTTGAGCAATGGTGGTTAAACCAGGCCAAATATGACGCGCAATGGGGGCATTATCAAACCCTGCTATCGAGATATCATCGGGTACTTTTAGCTGCATTTGTGTTGCTAATTTAAGGACCGCAGCAGCCATGTAATCATTTGATGCAAAAACAGCTGTCGGGCGTGGGCTTAAATCTAAAATAGTGCGCGCACTATCAACACCTGAATGGTAACTAAAGTTACCCTCTTCGACTAAACGCTCGTTAAACTCAATGCCATTAGTGGCAAGTGCGCGACGATAACCTTTAAAGCGCTGCTCTGTCGCACTGTGATCCGGGTGACCTTTAATAAACGCAATTTCTTTGTGGCCGAGCTTAATTAAATGTTCTGTTATTTCAAAAGCACCTTGCTCATCATTACTGCGTACAGAAATAGAATCATCCTCTAGCACGGCTGATGCAACACGGGCATACGGAATTTTTTTCGATTTTAAAAATGTAACGAGTTCAGCAAAATCTGAAAATGGAGGCGTTAGAACAATCCCGTCGAGTCGTGATGTTTGAAGTAACTGTTCTATATTACTGATCAGCTCTTCACCACGTAATTCACACGGGTGAATCAACAAATTATAATTGTGTTCATGACACGCAGCTAACGCACCTGTTTGTACCCGCGTGATATAACTCTTACTTGGATTATCGTATAAGCAACCAATAATAAAACTACGGTTCTGCGCTAACCCCCGTGCGATAGGGTTTGGTGTGTAATCAAGCTCTTTAAATACTTTTAGTACTTTTTCGCGTGTAGCATCACTCACGTTCGGCTCATTATTGAGCACACGAGACACTGTTTTTTTAGAAACACCGGCGTAGCTGGCGACACTATTAATGGTTACTTTTTTCATCCGATACTCATCCAACGACACTCCTTGGTTACGCGTTACTATTTACATGTAAACACGCAGCAGCACCAACCAGTGGAATGTTGTCTTGTGTTACAAGCGTAACAGGGATTTGCGACGTATATTGCGACATAATACCTTTATCAGCAAAACGCTCAACAAATCGACTAGATAATAACCGTTGTTGCATACGAGGTAAAATCCCACCACCAATAAATACACCCCCTAAGGCGCCAAATGTAAGTGAAAGATCACCCGCAACACTGCCAATCCAATCACAGAACTGGTTAAGTGTGGCTTCGCATACTTCGCACTGGCCTGTGCTTGCCAGCTCGCTTATTTGCGCCGCATCAAGGTTTTTAGCTTCAACACCTTTAACAGCGGCCATTGCGCGATATAAATGGGCAATGCCTGGACCTGAGAAGACAGTTTCTACAGATACATGGTTTAATTGCTTTTTAAGCTCTTTAATTAACTCACGGTCAAGTTCGGTCACTGCCGCAAGCGTAATGTGCCCTGCTTCACAGCTTAATACAGCACTGCCCTGCGACGTTCTCACTAAACAAGCAGCACCAAAACCCGTACCGGGTCCCATGACAGCAATATTTGCATTGTCATCAGCTTGTCCAGCTTTCACTGCAACATTTTTTGAATCATCTAAATAAGGTGCAGCATACGCAAAAGCAGCAAAGTCATTAATGACTTCTAATTGCGTAAAAGCAAATTCATTTTTAAGGTCGGCAACACTAAAGTGCCAACCTAAGTTAGTAAGGTGTACTTGTCCAGCTTTAATTGGACCCGCAACGGCTAAACATGCTCGCGACGGTTTTGCATACGAAATATGATTAAAATAATGTGATATGGCGCTTTCAAGTGAACCAAAATCTGCGCTTGGAAATTTAAGATTTTGCTCGATAACGAATTGATTTGTTTGTTCGTTAAAGTCTGTGATTAAGGCAAAACGCGCATTAGTGCCACCAATATCGGCAACGAGAATGGGATCAAATTCTGTGTTAGGCTGTGTGTTCATGTTGTTTTCTCTATTTGTCTAAGCTTTTTGCCGCTTATTCTTATATTTTTCAATGGCCTAGCCACTGTATTTGATAATACTTTGAGCTATCCTCTCAAAGCAGCTATCTTTAGTATTAAAAAAATGCTGCCCAAATAAATGGGCAGCCAAATACGTTTTGACAACAAAATGATAAAACAGCGACATTATGACACCGGTGTCAGCCTTGAATCAATAAAAATTTTCATTATTTACCCATGCATACGTATTTATTCACTAAAATGACAGTGTAGGTATGGATAAAAAGTAAAATAAATGCTTGCTTATTAACGTATTTCGCTTTGCTGTGTGACTCATCACAAATTGCTTGAAAAAAATAATAAATAGCCGAAAATGGCACTCACTGACACTGTAACTTGGTAACCATATGAAAGGTAAGGCTACATCATTTGACATTGCACACTATGCGGGTGTGTCTCAGTCAACCGTGTCTCGCGCACTCAGAAATAGTCCGCTGGTCAACGAAGAAACACGTCGGCGAGTACACGAGGTCGCAAAACAGCTTAATTATAAAGTAGATAAAAACGCCAGTAACTTGCGCACGCAACAAAGCAGTACCCTCGCGCTGTTACTCTTTGAAGATCCTACATCGGATGAGTCACAAATAAATCCTTTCTTTTTGGCCATGCTTGGCAGTATTACGCGTGCTTGTGCAAAAGAAGGCTACGATTTATTGGTTTCCTTTCAGTCAAGTAGCTCTGATTGGCAAGCCGACTATGAAGATAGTCACCGCGCTGATGGCCTAATATTACTTGGCTATGGCGACTACTTAGACTATCAACCCAAGTTTAGAACCTTAATTGAGCAAAACACCAAGTTTGTTTGTTGGGGAGCCAGTGTAGATAACCGCCCTGACTTAACGGTTAGCTGTGATAATTATGGTGGCGGAAAAATGGCGGCGCAGCATTTACTGGCAACCGGTCGCACCGATTGTGCTTTTATAGGTGATGCATCAGACCATAGCCCTGAATTTTTTGCTCGCTACCACGGTTTTAAAGATGCCTTTTTGGCAAAAGGGATTACTCTTAGCGAACGAAAAATGGCCAATGCAATTTCTACCGAAGAGTCAGGTTACCATGCCACTCGTTCACTGATTGCTAATAATATTCGCTTTAACTCGCTGTTTGCTGCGAGTGACTTAATTGCTATTGGTGCTATTCGGGCTTTAAAAGAAGCAAAAATCAACGTGCCCGACGATGTTCATGTTGTAGGGTTTGATAATATTGCTGTTGCGAGTTTTGTTAATCCACCGCTTACAACAGTACAGCAAGACACCACACTCGCAGGGCAAATGTTAGTTGATAACCTTTTAAAACTAATTCGAGGTGAACCGGTTGAGAACACCCTACTCCCGCCGCGTTTAATCATTCGAGGTTCAAGTATTTAAATCGCTAGATAAAGGCTCTTAAGCGAGTCAATCTCTAGCCATTTTCATTCACTGACAATTCAACCACCATTAAAATGGCTTTTTTTTCGATTTACCCAAGACTATTACCGCGAAAAAGCAGATAATTACACCTATTATGATGAAAACGCTATTAGCAAGCTTTTAAAGTTTGTAGTAGCTAAGCGCACTAAGGTGGAATTTTTTAATGGAAATTAAAGTTAATTTTCTCGACAACCTCAGACTTGAAGCCAAGTTTGATGACTTCTCTGTCATCGCAGATCAACCTATACGCTATAAAGGCGATGGTTCAGCACCAAGTCCTTTTGATTATTTCTTAGCGTCTTCTGCACTGTGCGCCGCTTATTTTATTAAAGTGTATTGTAACTCTCGAGATATCTCGACGGATGGTATTCGTGTTGCACAAAATAATATTGTTGATCCTGAGGATCGTTACAATCAAATATTTCAAATTCAAGTCGAATTACCAGAGCACCTATCCGAAAAAGATCGCACGGGTATTTTGCGCTCAGTAGAGCGTTGTACAGTAAAACGTGTTATTCAGACAGGCCCTGAATTTAAAATTGATACCGTAGAAAACATTGAAGCCGATGCGCAAGCAATGTTAATGGCAAAACCTGATGAAGATCATAACACCTTTATTTTAGGCAAAGACTTACCGCTTGAAGAAACCATCGCGAATATGACCGCGATACTCGAAGACTTAGGGATGAAAATAGAAATTTCATCTTGGCGCAATATTGTGCCAAATGTATGGTCGTTGCATATTCGTGACGCCGCATCGCCTATGTGTTTTACCAATGGTAAAGGCGCAACCAAAGAAAGCGCACTGTGCTCTGCGCTTGGTGAGTTTATAGAACGTTTAAATTGTAACTTCTTCTATAATGATCAATTTTTAGGTGAAGAAATAGCAAACAGCGCATTTGTTCATTACCCAAATGAAAAATGGTTCAGCCTAACCGACGATGACTCCCTGCCTGAAGGTATATTAGACGACTACACGCGCGACATTTATAACCCCGATGGCGAATTATGTGGCTCTCACCTAATTGATACTAATTCAGGTAACACAGCGCGCGGAATTTGCTCTATTCCATATGTGCGCCATTCAGATGGTGAAACTGTTTATTTTCCATCAAACTTGATTGAAAATTTATTCTTAAGCAATGGTATGAGTGCGGGTAATAACTTTGCAGAAGCAAAAGTACAGTGTTTGTCAGAGATTTTTGAACGGGCCGTTAAACGCCAAATAATTGAGCAAGAAATTGCTCTTCCAGATGTACCTGACGCAGTCTTAAATAAATACCCAAGCATTGTTGCTGGCATTAAAGGCCTTGAAGAACAAGGCTTTCCTGTTGTTGTTAAAGACGCATCACTGGGTGGTCAATTTCCGGTTATGTGTGTCACGCTAATGAACCCAAAAACAGGCGGTGTATTTGCCTCGTTTGGCGCGCACCCAAGTTTTGAAGTCGCATTAGAGCGCAGCCTTACAGAGCTGTTACAAGGTAGAAGCTTTGAGGGCTTAAACGATGTTCCTAAACCGACCTTTAATAGCATGGCCGTGTCGGAGCCAGAAAATTTTGTTGAGCACTTTATTGACTCAACAGGGGTTATTTCATGGCGCTTCTTTAGTGCGAAGCATGATTTTGAGTTTGTGGAGTGGGATTTCTCAGGCACAAACGAAGAAGAAACCGCGAGCTTATTCGGTATTTTAGAACGCTTAGGTAAAGAAGCCTACATTGCAGAGTTCTCAGATCTTGGTACTGCGTGTCGTATATTAGTCCCTGATTATTCTGAAGTTTACCCAGTCGAAGATTTGATTTGGGATAACACTAATAAAGCCCTAAATTTCCGTGAAGATATTTTAAATCTGCACCGTCTAACTGAAGATCAACTGGCTGATTTAGTTGAGCGATTAGAAGAAAGTGAGTTAGATAACTATATCGATATCATTACGCTAATCGGTATCGAATTTGACGAAAACACGGTGTGGGGTCAATTAACAATTCTTGAGCTTAAGTTATTAATTTACCTAGCATTGGGTGATTTAGAAGCCGCTATGGAGCTAGTTGAAGCCTTTTTACAATACAACGACAATACCCTTGTTGAACGAGGTCTATTTTATCAAGCGATGCATGCAACACTGGAAGTTGCGCTTAGCGATGACCTAGAAATTGAAGATTACATTCACAACTTTACGCGTATGTTTGGTCAAGAAACCATGGACGCCGTGGTTGGCTCGATTAATGGGGATGTTATGTTTTATGGTTTAACCGAAACAAGTATGAAACTTGAAGGCTTAGACAGACATCAGCGTTTAATCGACAGCTACAAAAAGTTGCACGCAGCGCGAGCAAAAAAAGCAGGTTTATAAGGCACAATCAGACACAATCATTTTGCTGAACTGATAAATAAAAAAACCGCTGAGGGTTAAAGCTCAGCGGTTTAATTTTAATATTTAAATGCTCAATTTACTTCAAAGCATCTTCGACAACAGGGTAATGATCCCACACATGTTTATCGCTTAAAGAGCGAAGTAATTTAATGTACTCTGCATGCGTCCACGCAAGTGGTGTCGCTGAGTTCGTCCCTTCGCCTAACTCATAGCCAGCTTTATTGTTACCAACACCATCCCACACTTGCTCAGGTAGCATCATGCCTTCATTAGCAAATGCTTCCATGCCTTTTACATACGTGTTTTTGATCGTGTTTTGTTTCATCGCATTTAAGCTATTGCTGGCATTTGCTGCGGCAATTTCATAGTGACCGCGTTCACCCGTGAAAAACGGCCATACTCGCCCACGCTGACCTGGGGTATTATTCCCCCCTTCTGCGTAGTTATTGCCCGTTACTTCGTCTTCGCCGTAACCATCATTACCATAACGGCGGTAGCCTGGGAATGACCCAGAGCCATCAGCAAAGTTAAAGGTATAGCGCACTTGTAGGTTATCAATTAAGCTTTCGTCATCATATTCTGGAAGCGTTTTAACAATGCTTGGTGCAAGCGCATCACGAACACCGTAGCGAACCAGCTCTAAAAATCCTCCGTCCAGAATTTGCTTTTTGTCGAAGCCATCACGACCATTATTCGCATTAAGCGTGGTCGATGAGTTTGGATCTTTATCTTGGCCAATGCGAATGAAATATTCTCCATCGGCATTGTCTGATTTTAGGTTACCTTGCGTGGTAAACATGGTGCTTTCGATTTCACTATTGTATTGCTTAGCGGTTTCTAAGTAACGCACTGCGTTTTTAGTATCACCTGCTTTTTTGGCAATATCAGCAGCAGTAACTAGGCCCGCTACAACAGCTGCAGTCGTAGAAGGTGAGTAACCGTTTTGTTCTTCCCAGCGCTCTTGCTGCGTTGCGGGTGGGGCAATTTGTGTATCATTCCACAGAATCTTTGCAAGGCCACCGTCTACCAAAAAGTCAGCCGCTGGTTTGAGCATTTTGCCATACCACTGTGTTAACTCTTGGTCGCTAAGTACGTCGGCTTGATGAAGTTTCCATGCAAGCATAATTGGCATAGCCGTTTGGTCAAGTTGCACACCAACCCATTCAAGTTCACCATCAACGTGTGTTTTTTGTAAGAACCAACCAGTGTCTCCCCCATTACCAGGAGTACGAGCGGTAACTTGTACTTTTTCTAAATATTCAAAGGCTGTCTTAGCTGTTTTAGTATCGCCCATGGCCATAAACGCCATAGCCACCTGATAAAAGTCACGTACCCAGACTGCTTTATAGCCTGTAGAACCTGTTTTAGCTGAGACCGTTTCACCCCATGGGTTTGATAACGACGCAATTAGTGCCCCCGCATGCGTTTTATCTTCTTGCGCCTTTAATACCATGGCACTGGTATAAAGTAGTTTGCCATTATCAGCGGTACTGCTAGTTAATGTACTAAGGGGCTCAAGGCTTGCTAAGTAATCTTGCCAACCAATTGCATCACCTTTACCGTTATAGGCATCTAGTAACTTTTGGTAACCTTGACTTAAGCTTGCTTGACCTTCTTTTAAGCTCGCAGCTTCTGATTGACCAAAACTTAGTGCTAAATCGAATGTTGTATTAGTTGAAATATCACCCAGTTCAGCAAGTAAACTAACGTTACCCGATTGCTCACCGGTATTTTGGTACGTTGTGCCAAGTGATTGCGACATTTTAAGTTCTTTTAAACCGTCGCTTATGCCCGTAAAACCAACCGTTGCCTGTTTGAATGGCTGACTAGCTTGCAGTGATAAGAAATTATCGTCTTGCCATGCAACTAAGCCTTTATCAGTTACTTTAGCAAAATCGTCTAGGCCGTTATTATCAATATAAGGGTTCACATTCACATAGGCTTTAACGCCTTCTAAATCGGTATTAAATACGCTGCGTACAAACAGAGTTTGGCCGTTTGGATCAGTGAAAATATGCTTTTCTAAAGAGAAACGACCTTGCTTATCTTTGCTTACCACTTTATAGGCAAGTGAAAGTGGCCGACCTGCTTCATCTTTGTATAGATAATCAATGCTGACATCAAGATCATCATTTTCTGTCACAGTAAAATCTTTGCCTACCACAACAAATTGCATATCTTTAATTTGTGCTTGGTGAATAAGACCAAACATGGTTTCAGTGATCATGCCTTTGGCAATTGAAAACCACACTTTTGACACTTTACCAGTCGCAGCTGAATCATCATAATGACCCGCTTTATATTGCTCATAGGATGTGCCAATACCTGTTTTACCTGAATAAGCCCAAAATGGCTCAACACCGGGCGCGCCCGGGGCTGAAATCTGCGTTAACGCTGTTGTTGATACAGATTGCTCAGAGCTACAAGCCGTTAAACCTAAAGCAATAAAACTTGCCGTAATAAGATTAATTTTTTTCATTGTGTGTCCTTATTATTGTTGCTTAACGCGAAGTACAGCGAACGCTGCCAGTACGAGCGACACAGCACCTAGCACTAACGCATAAATGGGTTGGTTATCGAAGAAGTGGCGTAAAATCAAGCCTAAAACACTCGCCGCAAGTAACTGTGGGATAACGATAAAAAAGTTGAAAATCCCCATGTATACCCCCATTTTTTTAGTGGGTACAGAGGTGCTTAACATGGCATACGGCAGTGATAAAATAGATGCCCATGCAAAGCCTACTCCTATCATGGGCCAAATAAGTAGACTGGGGTCTTTAATAAAGATAAAGCTGGCAAGTCCCAAGGCACCCAGCACTAGATTGATTGCATGCGCCAGTTTTAAACCACACTTCTTAACGATGACCGGGATACATAATGCTGCAATGGCTGCAAACCCGTTGTACGCTGCAAACAAAACCCCAACCCAATCGGCTCCGTTGTTATAAGCCAGTGAGCCTGTGTCACTACTGCCGTAATGAAAACTGGTTACCGCTGAGGTTGTATAAATCCACATAGCAAACAGTGAAAACCAGCTAAAAAATTGCACTAAAGCCAGTTGCTTCATTGCCTCAGGCATTGTGAATACATCATTTACTACTTGATAAAAGCCACCAGAGGTTGCATTTTTAGCTTTTAACGCTCCCGCAATGAATTGAATAACACCAAAACTAATTAAACCACCCGCTAATAAATAAAGCTCTTTTTCAAGTGATAAACCCGTGACAATGCCCAGCACCACGATACCAAGCACAGTAAAAATAACCGCACCTTTATTAAAGTTTACATTACTGTGAGTGGCGTTCTGTGCGTCGCTGTGTTCTTGTTCATTAAATCTTTCAAGCTGTTCTGGTGAATATTCTTTGGTGGTAAATATGGTCCAAAAAACGGCAACAAGAAGTACAACTGCACCAAAGTAAAATGAAAACTTTACCGAATCAGGAATTTGACCCGCAGGTGCAGTGTTAGCAATATCAAACCAGTTTGTCATCATCCACGGTAAAGCAGAGGCAACAACCGCACCAATACCTATAAAAAAGCTTTGCATGGCATAACCAGTTGCACGTTGCTTCTTAGGTAGGTTGTCGCTTACCAGCGCACGGAAAGGCTCCATAGTGACATTAATAGAGGCATCCATAATCCATAGCATTCCCGCAGCAATCCACAGGCTGGGCGAATTTGGCATAATAAATAACGATAACGTTGTTAAAATTGCACCGTAGAAAAAGAATGGACGACGACGGCCTAGTTTATTCCATGTTTTGTCGCTCCAGTAGCCAATAATAGGCTGAACAATTAAGCCTGTTAGCGGTGCGGCAACCCACAAAATAGGGATGTCATCAACATTCGCGCCAAGGGTTTGAAAAATGCGGCTCACATTACCATTTTGTAATGCAAAACCAAATTGGATACCGAGGAACCCAAAACACATGTTCCATATTTGCCAGAAGCTTAGCGTTGGTTTGTTATTATTCATAATCAGCCTTTAGGGTATATACTGCGCTGCTTAAGCCGTTCAGTTTTAATTGAATGGGCGCCTGTTTTGTTAGGTCAGAAATAACAATGTCGGCATGACTTTCTAAGTTATCGGTAAGGGTAAGTGACGTGTGATTAAGCGTGGGGAGTTGCGTTGCATTAAGTGTAAATGACACAGTTTGAGACGCTTGTGAGAAGTTACTCACTACCAACACCAATTGCTGACCTAGCTTGCGGGTAAAGGCTATTACTTGCTCTGAACCAGTTAGCTCAACTGCTTGCATGTCACCGCCCACAATGGCAGGTAACGTATTAAGTGACATTAGTTTTGTGTAATAGGCGCGCAGTTCTGCTTGTTCTTTCGTTAATGCCCCACCATCAAACTTTCCATCATTCATCCATGCTTGATGCGCTGGCACACCCACGTAATCAAAAATACTGGTACGGGTTGGGTCACCAAATCCAGCGTCTTCAGAGCCATCTTCACCCACTGCTTGGCCAAAATACAGTAATGTCGGCGAGCGAGTCATCAGTGTTGATACCACCATAGCTGGCTTCCCTTTTTCGCTGCTACCCGCAAAATCAGGACTAGCAATACGTTGCTCATCATGGTTTTCTAAAAAGTGCAGCATGTGCTCTTCAATATCGGCCACTTCGCTTTGGATATCAAAAATACTAGTGGCAGGTTGCTTACCTTGCATAACAGCTTTAACGGTATCGTAAAAACCAACTTTGTCGTAAAGGTAGTCCATCTTGCCTTGCTGAATATAAGGACGATAAAGGCTTGGGTTGTATACTTCAGCTAAAATAAACGCATCCGCTTTTTGCATTTTGATAGATGAATTTAAAAAACTCCAAAACTCCACTGGCACCATTTCGGCCATATCATAGCGAAAACCATCCACGCCTTTATCTAACCAGTAAAGCGCGATATCACGGAATTTATACCAGCTGTTTGGTAAGTCTTTGTCTTGCCAGAATGCATAGTGAGCGCGGTAGTCTTTACTCGCATAATCAGCTGGCAACGTTGGAAAATCATAACTGCCGTCAGGCTTAACACCGTAGTTAATTTTTACTGTTTCGTACCAATCATTAATATCTGGTTTTGCTTCGCGAGCTCCATTACCCGTCCATTTAGCGGGCGTTTCATCAAAGTGATTATCAGCAAGTGGGTGTGGCTGCCCACCTAAAACTTGGTAACCTTCACTTGTAGGTACTTGGAATGATTGACCTGTGACATAGTAAAAGTTGTTATCACGTACGTAAGCTTGTGTTGTATCGTCTTCAGCACCAAAGTCTTTAATTCCTTTTGGTTTTGCTACTGAGTCATAATTACGCGCCACATGATTAGGCACAATATCGATGATGACTTTCATGCCATGCTGATGCGTACGTTCGATAAGCTCTACAAACTCTTCTAGCCGACGTTCAGGGTTTATCGCTAAGTCAGGGTTTACATCATAATAGTCTTTAACAGCATAAGGTGAACCTGCTCGGCCTTTTACAACGTCAGGATCATCTTGCGATAAGCCGTAGTGTGTATAGTCAGTCACTAACGCATGACGTGGTACGCCAGTGTACCAAATGTGGGTAGTACCAAGCTCTTTTATTCCCTTTAATGCTGCGTCATCAAAATCAGCAAATTTACCCACTCCGTTTTCTTCAAGCGTCCCCCATGGTTTATTTGTGGTGTTGGTATTACCAAATAAGCGGGTAAACACCTGATATACGACGGGCTTCGACACTGTTGCATGTGTTTGCTGTTTTTGTGTGTGCTGTTGTGTTGTTGCTTCATTACCACAGGCTGCTAAACCTAAAATAGAAGCCACGACTAATGCAGTTAATTTATATGTTGTCATCACTACTTCATTATTCTGTAAATATCAGTTAATACTAATGTTAAGGGCTACTCACGGACAGTAAATGCATACGTATTCACCCTAAAACTCACAATTATTCAAGTTCAATTAAGCGTGCTTGCATGGCTTTTAAGCGAATAGGCACAGTTAAAGTAACTGATTCGTTACTCATTAAGTCGACCCCCGTTTGAGTGTTTTTAAGTACTTCTTGCATATAACTGACATCCCACTCAAGGTCATGTTGGTTTTTATTCAATAACACCACAACTTTTTCACCATTGTGCTCGCGCACATAGCTGTAAACACCTTGCTTAGGTGAAAAATGCATTAAACTCCCTTCACTAAGCGCGGGCTTTTCTTTGCGCAGCTTCAGCAATGTTTGCATTGTGCTTAACATGTCTTTTTGGTCTTTAGAGAGTCCTTCACCGGTAAAGGCATTGACTGTATGTGCTCTAAAACCACCCGGGAAATCAATTCGAATATCACCATGGTCGTTACTTGGGGTATTATCTAATAGCACCTCTGTGCCGTAATAAATTTGTGGAATTCCGCGTGTAGTCAACAGTAATGTCATTGCCAATTTTGTTTTAACTAGATTTTGACCCAGCTCTGTATAGACACGGCTCATATCATGATTGTCGGCAAACACTAAAATATTATCGGTATCTGCATATAAAAAATCATTCGCAAGTGATTGGTATACCCTGACCCAGCCCGTGTTCCAGCTTTCTTGTTCATTCAGTGCTTTAATAAGCGCCTCTTGCAATGAAAAATCCATGACACTGGGTAAGTCTGAGGTATAACCATCTTGATTTATTTTTCCGCGTTGCCAGTACGATGCAATTGCAGGATTACTTGTCCACTCTTCACCCACAATATTAAAATTGGGGTATTCGGTCATAATCGCTTTAGTCCAATCTGCTAAGAACGCTTTATCTGAGTATGAATACGTGTCGACGCGAATGCCGCTCAAGTTAGCGTATTCAATCCACCAAATGGCATTTTGAATAAGGTAAGTCGACAATAACGGTTGACGCTGATTTAAATCAGGCATCGACTCAACAAACCAACCATCATTAAATTGGCGCTTATCGTATTGGCTCGCATGTGGGTCTTGAATTGTTTGACGGGCATGCGTTGTGGCATTTTTACCTTTTTCAAACTGACCATCAAAGTTAACCCAATCAGCTGTTGGCATATCAGACATCCACTGGTGCGATGAACCAAAGTGATTAAGAACCATGTCCATCACTAAACCGATACCATGCTCTTTTGCTTTCACTGATAGCGTTTTATAGAGCTCATTACTGCCCATACGCGGGTCGACCTTGTAAAAATCTGTGATTGCATACCCATGATAAGAGTAACTTGGCATATTATTTTCAAGTACAGGTGTTAGCCAAAGTTGAGTGACGCCTAAATTTTCTAGGTATTCAAGACTATTAATCACACCTTGAATATCACCGCCATGGCGACCGCCCTTAAACTTAGGGTTTGCTGCCTCTTGCATTGAAGCGATACTATCGTTCGTTGGATCACCGTTAACAAATCGGTCAGGATTTATTAAATACAGTGTGTCTTTATTTGTAAATCCTGGGCGCTTTGCACTGTTTTTATTGCGGGTATTTAACCGATATGTAAAGACAGTTCCATTTGACGCTTTAAAGCTAAGTTCACCTGCTTTTGCATTATCGCTGATGTTTAAATTCAGAAATGCGTAGTTAGCATTATTCGTTGTTGTAACCCCTTTAAACTCAACGCCTTTGTAAGGCAACATCTGCCAAGTTTGTTTCGCAATGTTGCCCTCGTGAAGCATAACTTGTAACGATTCGTTCTGCATGCCCACCCACCAGCTTTCTGGTGAGGCAGTGATTGCATAACTCGCTGTCGAATTTAAAAGCGTTAATACGGTGCTTACTGCAAAAATTGTATGTGTTTTTTTCATAATTAATTTTGTATTTTTTCTAAAAATTCACTGTGGCTGGGCAGCTGCTCAACCGTGCTATTAATCAAGGTTTTTAAATTGCTAAATAGATCATTAAGCTGATTATCTGTTAAGGCATTTGTTAAAGGATGATAATCTTCAGCAATCAGGCCTTGCCCTATCAACACTTGTTGCCACGCGACTTCGGCAAATAACTCATCGTCTTCACGCACTAGCTTACCGCTGGTTTTATATAGTGCTATTTTCTTAGCAAGGCTGCTTGGAATATCCATGCCCTTACAAAGACGCCAAAATGGACTGTCGTCTCGCTCTGTAAGTTTGTAGTGGAGAATAATAAAGTCACGAATTCGCTCAAATTCTGTTTTACTTTGTTTGTTAAATTCATCCACTAAGTTTTGCGTAATACCTTGATGTGGAAAAAACTTAATCAACCGGATAGCTGCACTTTGAATTAAATGAATACTGGTTGACTCTAAGGGCTCTAAAAAACCACTCGATAAGCCAATCGATACTACATTTTTATGCCACTGCTTTAAGCGTCGACCCGTTTTAAATTTAATAATTCGTGGCTCAGTTAAGGGCTTAGCTGGCAAGTTGTTTAGCAGCTGCTGTTTTGCATTTTCATCTGATAGATATCGACTTGAATACACCAAGCCATTACCAACACGATGTTGGAGTGGAATTTGCCATTGCCAACCTGACTCTCTAGCGATAGAGCGGGTATAGGGAATGGCGTTGCTTGCAGACTCACTTTGGACAGCTACAGCGCTATCACACGGTAACCAGTGCGACCAATCTTCAAACCCCGTATTCAGCGTTTGCTCTATAAGTAATGCTCGCAGGCCGGTGCAATCAATAAATAAGTCCCCTTCAATCAGGCTACCATCTTTTAGCTTTAACGCATTGATAGACCCTGTTTGATCGCATTGACTTATCGTTTCTATTTTTCCTTCAATGCGATTAACCCCCCGCGATTGGGCTAATTCTTTTAAAAATTCACCATAGCGTGTCGCATCAAAATGATACGCGTAATGTAAGCCCGCTAATTGGGTATTAGGAATGTTTTTGAGATGGGCAAATTTATGCGCTTTTGCAGCTTGGTAGTTGAGAGAGAAATCCCAAAAGTCAGGGGCGTTTTGTGTTTGGTTTGCTTTCAACCAAAAGTGATAAAATTCGCAAAACGGGAAGTCCTTACCTATTTCGCCAAAAGCGTGCATATAACTGTGCCCTTGGCTACGCCAGTTTTCAAACTCTATCCCCAGTTTAATGGTTGCACCAGTCGCCTTGATAAATTCTTTCTCTGAAATACCAAGAGCCCCATTTAAATGCGAAATAGGGGGAATACTTGCCTCACCAACGCCAACAGTGCCAATTTCGGCAGATTCAACGAGAGTAATATCAAGTGATTTTCCAAGCACTTTGTTGAGTAGTGCGGCGGTGATCCACCCAGCAGTTCCACCACCGGCAATCACAACTTTTGTTATTTTTTTTGCTTCCATAGTACACCTAACACCAATTTCAATTCATTGAGTGTAGCCCACTGATATAAAAAAGCCCTTGTAAAACAAATCACAAGGGCAATTTTCTATCGCTGTTTAAGCTAATTACAGCTTGTAGCTGAAACCTAACAGGAATGTACGACCGTAGTCTTGGTAATCACGTACTTGCAGTGCGTTATCACCTTGTAGAGACGTGAACGGCTCTTCTGTGATGTTTTGCACTTGGAAAGTAACACTCAAGTTTTCGAGACCTTGGATACCAGCTTCTGCAAAATCATAGCCGATTTGCGCATCCCAAATTGTTTCGCCTTTGATATCAACTTGCGTTGTTGCAAAGCCTAAACCATAAACATCGCCCTTAAAGTCGCTACGTTTACGCATGCTAGTACGCGCTTGGAAACCATTACGTTCAAAGTACACGGTCAAGCTATCGATTTGGTCCGATAATCCAGGTAACTCATAATCATTACCATTTTGGTCTGTAATATCCTGCTCAACACCAGTATGGCTTGCGATTAAACCAAAACCATCCAGTGAATCACTAAACATAGTGAACGGTAGTGTTAATGAAAGCTCATAACCCCAAAGATCACCTGACCCACCATTAACTTTACCAGAACCTGTACCTGTAGATGAAGCTGGGATTTCACCCGTAGATGGGTCCGCCACACCACTCATGTCGATTTCATATGTACCATCAAAAATCCACTGAGTGATATCTTTGTAGAAAAATGCTGCTGCAAAGTACCCTTCTTCATGGAAGTAGTTTTCGTAACTTAAATCAAAACCTGTTGCCTCTTTTGGCTCAAGTTTAGGATTACCACCTGACACATTCCAAAAGTTGCCATTTTCATCTGGCTGTTGACTGTAAGATGCGTTCACTGATGCGTTCATTTCATCTAGACGCGCACGAGAAATCGTTTTCGCAGCACCAAAGCGTATTGTTTGCTCTTCATCAATTGCAAACGATAAGTTTAAGCTTGGTAAGAAATGACTGTAGTCATGACTGATGTCTGTTGGCGTAACAACAACGAGTCCATCCACCGTGTTTGCAGCAAAACCTTGCGAAGATTGCTCGGTTCTTACATAACGAGCACCAATATTACCTGTTACAGGAATAGAGCCAAGTTCAGCATTAATGTCAGCTTGCGCAAAAATGGCGGTTACTTCTTCTTGCACTGTCCACGATTGTGTTTTGTGTTTTTGATCCGTTAAACTTTCTTGTAAAAGGTTATAATAACCATCATTTACTAAGCCGTTCGTATCGTAAGCAACCATGTTACCCATGCCGATAAAATCAAGGCTTGCACTTCCTAAACGATACTGTTCAGGAATTGATAACATACCTGGATTGTCTAAAGAGAAGTCTTTTAATGTCATGAAGTAACCTTCAGACACTTTACTCTTCTCACGGTCACGGTAAGACATACCAAATGAAACACGGCTGATATACGCGTTATCTAACACCTTGCTTGCAGCAAGTTTTAGTGTGCTTAATTCATCGTTGATTTCTGGTGCATTGATAAAACCATCTTGGGCTGTATTCTGATATGGCGTATCTGTCAAACCATACTTGTCATTCAATGCAGCGCTTGCACCCCATGATAAAGGACCACCTAATTGAATTAGATCATAATCACTGTAATCAAGATTATGTGAGAACTGCGCTCCGGTATTGCCACCGTCAAAAACATAACCAATCGTATCAGCAACACCATTTGCATCACCGCGGCCTGTACCTGAATAACTCTCGATACTCCAAATTTGACGCTCAACTTCTGAACGACTCGCATCAAACTCAACTGACCATTCGTCATTAATATCGTATTTAGTATTGAAACCAAACTGGGTTAGTTCTGCATTACGCTCTTCATAGTCGTTACGAACAACAACACGCTGGCCTTCTGTTACTGCACTTGTGATAAAACCAGAATCTGCATCTACAACTGCAGAGCTAGGATCGATTGTTCCTTGACCCCAAGCGAATGGTACTTCAATACCACGAAGGATTTTCTCGTCAGAAAAATCTACGTAAAGAGCATCAAATGTCATATTAAGGCGGTCATTCGGTGCTGCTTCAATAACGAGCATTGCTGAATCACGCTCAAGCGTTGATGAACGTACGAAAGGCTTTGCCCCACCTAAAATAGAATAAGTGTTACCATCTTCACCCGTAAATTCTGGATAACCCCATGAATTCCAGCGTTTCTCTTGGTTAGGTGAGCTCATTGTGTTGTAAGCAAATGCAACACCGATGGTGTCATCAGCAAACTGATCAATGTATGAAACCGTACCACGGAAACCTTTATCGTCACCGTCTGGGTTTAATTTATCAAAACCTGTTTGCTCATATTGACCATTAAACATGATAACTTGCTCGCCTTTACTTAAAGGCTTAACAGTTTGCATGTCGATTACACCAGCAATACCTTCCGCTTCGATACCTGCGCTTGGTGTTTTGTATACCGTTACGCCGCTCATTATTTCTGATGGGTAAAGGTCAAACTCAACACCGCGGTTATCGCCAATTGATACTTGCTCACGACCGTTAAATGTTGTTGCACTTTCGTTTTCACTGAAACCACGCACACTTACGCGACTAGCACGACCATCTAGACGTTGTGCTGTAAGGCCAGGAAGGCGTGCGATTGATTCTGCAATTGATGAATCAGGTAATTTACCGATATCTTCTGCTGAGATTGACTCAACAACTTCAGGAGTGAAGCGTTTCGTGTTAATAGATTCTACAACACTGCCACGAAAACCTTTTACTTCGATAACTTCAACGTTATCGTTTTTTGTTTTTTGGTCTTCTTCTGCAGCATACGCTACAAAGCTATTTAAACCTGCGGCTGTTAAAGCCAGAGTTAATATACTTGGTTTGAACATAGACATGATGTTTTCCCATTACCCAAATTGTAATGTCAACGCCTTGCAGTTATTCATGATAGCAATAGCTGTTAATCGCTGACTGATTTTGTTGTCAACACGAATATTAACGCTCAGATTATTTTCTTAACAAATTTATGCATACGTATTCAGACTAGACGATGCAAACAAAAATTAACAACAAATTTACACGCAGATGTTGTAATGCATTGTTTATTAATCGTTTATTTATAAAACAGAGACGTCAGATGTGAATGAAACATTTTTTATCCAACGTCGTATTGTATTGGGCACAAATACGTATGGAGTACGCCTCTACCTAGTTTATATAAAAGTTGAATGTCATTTAAAAAAGGTAAACGAACGCAAAGTGTTAATTGGTCTTACCAAAAACATTTTGCACCTTTATGGTGAAAGCCAATTAAATTATGCACCACGTAGGCGCGTTGTTTGGTATCACTCTAAACGGCAAAAATTGGTAAATAATTTACTCTTAAAAATAATCGCTGTAAAAGTGGACTCAATCCCTTAGTTTTACAACGCTGGCAGATGAAATTACCGTGCATACGTATGCAGAGTTTTTACAGCATCCCACCCTTCACGTATGCTTTTGACATTCTGGCAACATATTAATACGCGTTGCCCTAGGGTTTACATACACTGAGTGTCACGATGGAGAAAAACATGGCTCAAAAGCAGTGGTATAAAGGTGCGGTTATTTATCAGGTTTATCCGCGCAGTTTCCAAGACACCAATGGCGACGGCATTGGTGATATCAAAGGTATCATTGATCGCATTGATTACATTAAAAGCTTGGGTGTGGATGCTATTTGGGTTTCACCTTTTTTTAAATCACCCATGAAGGACTTCGGATACGACATTAGTGATTACCGCGATATCGATCCTATTTTCGGTAACCTAGACGATTTTGATGAATTAATTGCCCAAGCGCATGAGCGCAATATTAAAATCATCATCGATCAGGTATTGAGCCACACTTCAGATCAACACCAGTGGTTTCTCGATAGCCGTGAAGATAAAAATAATGATAAAGCTGATTGGTACGTGTGGGCTGACGCAAAACCTGACGGTACTCAACCAAATAACTGGCTGTCTATTTTTGGTGGTCCTGCATGGCAATGGGAGCCACGTAGAGGGCAATATTATTTACATAACTTTTTTGCTGAACAGCCTGATCTAAACTTCCATAACCCTGAAGTGCGTAAAGCCGTCCTTGATAACGTTGAGTTTTGGCTGAAAAAAGGCGTAGATGGCTTTCGTTTAGATGCCATTAACTTCTGCTACCATGATGCATTATTACGCGACAACCCCGCTAAGCCACCTGAGAAACGTCAAGGTCGAGGTTTTAGCGAAGACAATCCATATGCATTCCAGTACCACTATTACAATAATACACAACCTGAAAACTTAAGCTTTATGCAGGATATCCGTGCGTTATTAAATAAATACCCTGGCACAGTAGCCCTTGGTGAAATTTCATCTGAAGACTCACTAGCAACAATGGCTGAATATACATCGGGTGGCGATAAGCTTCATATGGGATATAGCTTTGAATTACTAACAAACGATTACAGCGCTGAGTATATTCGTAACACAGTAAGTACACTTGAAGAACGAATGACAGAAGGCTGGCCATGTTGGGCGTTTAGCAACCACGATGTTGAGCGTGTTGCGAGTCGCTGGAGCAAAGGGGATAACATCAACCCTGACCAATGCAAAATGTTAACAGCACTTCTTGCATCACTTCGCGGTAGTGTATGCATGTATCAAGGCGAAGAGCTTGGATTAGGCGAAGCAGACGTTGCATTTGAAGACCTACAAGACCCATACGGGATAACTTTTTGGCCTAATTTTAAAGGTCGAGATGGTTGCCGCACCCCTATGCCATGGGATGCAAGTGATATAGAGCAAGCGGGGTTTTCTACAACAAAGCCGTGGTTACCTGTGGGTGAGCAGCACAAAGCAGTTGCTGTAAGCGCACAAGATAATGACAACAACTCCATTCTAAATGCATACCGTGAGTTTATGGCTTGGCGTAAAGCGAAAGATGTACTGCTAGAAGGAAGCATCGAGTTCATTAATACTGATGAGCCAGTACTTGCATTTTATCGCAGCCTCAACAGCACTAAGATGCTATGTGTGTTCAATCTAAGTGCACAACGCGCTGAATTTACAACTACTGATGTAATAACGCAGCAGCACAATGAACTATCACATCACACTGCTGAATTAACAGATAATACAGTTACTCTGCCCGGGTTTGGTTGTTTTTATGCAACTCTGAGTTAATCATCAGTTGTATTGTGCGAAGGCCCTGCATTATGCAGGGCCTTTTTTCTTAATGATTTGTTGTTTTACTATTAATATAATCTGTCAGCGCGAATAGCACGCCCGAAACAACAAAAGTAACATGTATTAAAACCTTCCACAGTAATTCATCCGTTGAATGATTGGCCGAACTTATAAACACCTTTAAAAGCTCTACTGCTGATATAGCCACAATAGCGCTTATTAATTTCATTTTTAGGCCAGAGAAGCCCACTTTACCCATCCAAACGGGTCTGTCTTCATGGTTATCTATATTGAGTTTAGAAACAAAATTTTCATAGCCACTAAAAATAATGATTAATAATAATCCCGCTAATAAAGCGGTATCAACCAGTGTCAAAATACCAACCAAGAGTTCCTGATTGCTCGCTGTGAATGTATTTAAGGCCATGCTGTATAAGTATTTAAAAAACTTTAATAGTAGAATCACAACCGCAACTAACAAACCGATAAAAAACGGGGCTAACAACCAACGAGAGCGGAAAATAAAAGTTTCTACGACTCGCTCTAGTGTTGATGGAACTTTTTTAGGTTTTGTTTGCGACACTGACTCTGACATAACTACACGCTCATTTTATTTTTAAAATTATGTGGATAATACGTGGTTTACAATGCCAATGACTAGTTTCTACAGACAAAAAAATGATTATTTTTTGCTTATCTTAACGATAAAAATATTTCGTTATCTTTTTTAGATATTTAGTTTATAAATTCACTCAAGCAAAGTGGATAACAGTTTGCGTTCCATTACTGCGCTTTTCGATGGCAGTAACTATTAATTATGTTGATTAGGAATAATTAAATGAACAAAGCATTGCTAGCACTAATTTTGGCACCTGTATTAAGCGTGTCAGCGTCATACGCAATCGCTAACGAAGCACCTGAAGCGTCACCAGAAATGATCAAAGAATTCACTGAAATGTGTTTAAACTGGGCAAAGGACGACGATATCAGCAATGAAGAATTAAAACCATACGTATTAAAATGTGTTAACGATGAACTTGAAGCTGAAGGCTTTAAGAAAGTAAAAGACGTACAAATCTAATTTATCGTTGATAGCTAATAAAAAACCGGAGTTGACACAATGATGTGCGCTCCGGTTTTTTATGTTCAGCTATTCTATTGCTTTAACAGACAGGCTACTTTTTAGCCTTTGTTGCAGCTTTCTTTTTAGCGGGGGCCTTCTTCTTACTTTCTTCGACCCATTTTCCACCTTGATAATGAGCTGTCCAGCCTGTTGCTTTGCCGTCTACCTCTGTCATCACATACTGTTCTTTATTTTTACGGCTATAACGAACAATTGATGGGTTACCATCTGGATCATGCGTAGGAGCATCTGCTAGGTAATAAAACTTCTCAGAAATACGGTCTCTAAAACGTTTTAATTCTTCAACTTTAGGAGCTCGCGTTTCCCGTGATTTCGGGAATGTATTCGCCGCTAAGAAAATACCCGACGCACCGTCACGCAGCACAAAATACGCTTCTGACTTTTCACACTCTAATTCTGGTAAATGAACAGGATCTTCTTTTGGTGGCGCAGCTTCACCATTTTTAAGTAGTTTACGGGTATTTTTACAATCATCGTTACTACAACCAAAATATTTACCGAATCGGCCAGATTTTAGTTGCATATCAGCACCGCATTTATCGCATTCGATTATTGGGCCGTCATACCCTTTAATTTTAAACGTGCCTTGCTCAACCACATAGCCTTTACAGGCTGGGTTATTACCGCAGACATGCAGCTTACGGGTTTCATCAATTAGGTATGAATCCATAGCTGTTTCACAGATAGGGCAACGCTTCATTTGCATCAACGTTTCTGTCTCGACGTCTTCAACATCGGCAGCAATGGCTTCATCACCAGATACAAGATTCATTGTCGTAGTACAGCGCTCTTTGGGCGGTAAGTTGTATCCTGTACACCCTAAGAAAACACCAGTCGATGCAGTACGAATCCCCATTTTACGGCCACAGGTTGGACAATCTATATCTGTTTCAACCATTTGGTTCTGACGCATACCACCTTGTTCTTCATCTCCTGAAGCGATTTCAAGCTGTTTTGAAAAGTCTGCATAAAACTTATCGAGTACTTGCGTCCAGATGCGCTCGCCTTCAGCGATATCATCTAGGCGACCTTCCATTTTTGCTGTGAAATCGAAGTTCATTAAATCTTCAAAGTTTTCAACTAAGCGGTCAGTAACGATCTCTCCCATTTTCTCAGCAAAGAAACGACGGTTTTCAACTCGCACATAACCACGGTCCTGAATGGTTGAAATAATTGAGGCATACGTTGATGGACGCCCAATACCTCGTTTCTCAAGCTCTTTAACCAAGCTTGCTTCACTAAAACGAGCAGGTGGTTTTGTAAAATGTTGTTTCGGGTCAAGCTCAACTAAGCTCAGAATTTCACCTTGCTTTACAGCGGGGAGAGACTGATCTTCTTCATTTTTCTTACGCACAGCAGGCTGTACTCTTGTCCAACCATCAAAACGAAGGACACGGCCTTTTGCTTTTAATTGGTAATCACCCGCGCCAACCGTTAAGGTTGTTAAATCATATTCAGCTGGCACCATTTGACACGCGACGAATTGACGCCAAATTAACTCATATAATTTTTTCGCATCGGCTTCAACACCGTCTAAATGACCCGACAATACAGAAACACTTGAAGGACGAATCGCTTCGTGCGCTTCTTGTGCATTGCCTTTAGAGCTGTAGCTAATAGGTGCTTTTGGTAGGTACTTATCACCAAACTGCTCAGCAACATAGTCACGGCACATTTCAACCGCATCTTTTGACAAGTTGGTTGAATCAGTACGCATATAGGTAATATGACCTGCTTCATACAAACGCTGAGCAAGCATCATGGTCTTTTTAACACCATAGCCTAAGCGAGTGCTCGCGGCCTGTTGCATTGTCGATGTAATGAAAGGAGCACTCGGTTTGCTTTTACTTGGCTTTTCTTCAACGCTTACAACTTCATACTGAGCTTTCTCAAGGTCACGAACCGCAGACATTGCTTGCTGCTCGTTAACAGGCTTAAATGCCTTATCAGCGTGTTTTGTAACTTCAAGGCGTAAGGCAGACTCACTATTTTTAACATCGGCATGCACATCCCAAAACTCTTCAGGAATAAATGCTTTTATTTCACGTTCACGTTCTACCAGCAAACGAACAGCAACAGACTGAACACGGCCTGCAGAGAGACCGCGTGCAACTTTGGCCCACAACAACGGCGAGACCATAAAACCCACTACTCGGTCAAGGAAACGGCGTGCTTGTTGCGCATACACCATATCGGTGTTTAATTCACCGGGTGTTTCAAAAGCTTGCTGAATCGCATTTTTGGTAATCTCGTTAAAAACAACACGCTTATATTTCTCTGGCTCACCACCGATAATCTGTTCAAGGTGCCATGCAATCGCTTCCCCTTCTCTATCCAAATCGGTTGCGAGATAGATTTTATCGGCATTTTCTGCAAGCTTCTTTAATTCTTGAACGACTTTCTCTTTGCCAGGCAAAACTTCATAATGGGGTTCCCAGCCTTTCTCAGGGTCAATTCCCATACGTGCAACAAGATTTTTGTAATCTCGTTGTTTTTTATACGCAGCTTTTTCTTCTGGTGACATTTTTCGAACCTCAGCAGGGGTTTTCGTTGCTGCTGTTTTCGTTTTGCCTGAACCTGAAGTCGGTAGATCACGTACATGCCCAACACTGGACTTGACGATAAAATCGTTACCTAAGTATTTATTAATTGTTTTAGCCTTTGCTGGAGACTCTACAATTACAAGTGATTTGCCCATAGCTGCCTATTTCTGACCAAGAATTTTAAAAGTTTTTTGCCCTTATAAATGTATATCTATCACATCAAACAAATTAGTATGATTTATTAACATCGGAGCACGAATATTTATAGGTATATCTACAAACACCAATTGTTACAAGCTTTTAATCGAAACTTTTAACCATTGACTGAATAATTGAACAATTTTTGCTGCTAAATTAGCCAAAATGATAATTTGCTGTATTTTTATGGGGAATATATAGAACAGCAACAAAAATGCCAACCTTCTGGTTGGCATTTTTTTAAATTTAAACAATTAAATACTTGTTAACCATCATCACTGATTGCGATTTGAGCTGGGGTAACTAAGCCTTTACCTGTGGTAAATTGAACAACTAGGTTCCCCTCTGCTTTTTTATTTGCTTCAGCCTCTCTACTAATTGTTAAACCAAAAGACATGGCTGACGTTTGACTAGTATTAGGCAGCTCAAAGCCAGATGTTCCACTGTAATCACCATTATCAGTGCTCACTGAAACCGCCGTACTCGCTGGTAATGGGTTATTGTAAACATCTGAAAAATAAAGCTCGAAACTTAAAGCAGCCAATTGGTTGCCAACCATCGCTGTGGTTATATTTATTGAACCTAAATCACAGTAATCAGTGTTATCTGTAGGTTCTAAGTCCAAAATAATGGGAGTTGATGAGTTACCAGCTTGACGATAAATCGTATTACACTGCGCTATATCAACCCCTAATTGCATTGCATTGTCAGTAAAAACTGTTGGGTCTGCTGCAGTTTTTTCATTGAGAGCCGAAGCAAATCGATTACGTAACTCAGCTTTCGTAACGACAAAACGAGTGTAGGCTTCACTGCCTGACATAACAATTTCAAAAGTATCGCGAATATCAATGACTTCTTTGGTACATAAACTTTCAAACGTTGCTCCCACGGTTGGGGTAGTCGCGCTTTCAGTACACACTAAACCATTGTATTTACCATCAGCAAGCGTATGCATTCCATTTAAGTCAATATCCCAATTTTCCTCAAATTGTCCTGCATTGGTATTTGTTGGGCTACAGGGATCAGTTGCATCACCTTCTTGGCAAAATTCAGCTGACTTCGTCACAGTGCCACTCACTGGGTCGTAAATAGCTGCTAAACCGTCATAGAAACCATTTTCATTATGGTCGATAAAAGCTTCTGGTAAGTCATAGCCACTGTAATATTCATTAGTATCAAAGCGGCCATTCCCATTAATATCAATATATGATTCTTGACCCTTTGCTGTCACCAACACCGTCGAACGTGCGCCTAATGGTACACCATCGTCAAAAAACGCAGCGTTTCTAATTCCAGCCATACAAGGGGCTGCGGAACCAAAATAAAGGTCACAATTGATAACACCTGTTTTCGGGTTGATACTGTTGATTTTATTGCCCCACTTATCCTCGGTAAATGGCTTTGGATTCTGTGAACGCCACTGCGCAACACATTGACCATCAACTGTATTACACTCAAGCTGAGGGTTAAATTCACCACCTTCAAGAGTGCCAACCGCCCCACCTTCTGTTGTTAAATACACAGCCGTACCATCTGGTACAGGGTTATTAAAGTGATCAGCTAAATAAACAGAGATATCCGTGGTATCACCAATATAATTAAGTGCTTCTATGTTAATTATAGTAGGGCCGGCTGTGAAACTATTACCATCGGGTAAACCTGAACTAATAGAGACTAAATCTGATACACTCACCACTTGCTCATCAAGTGACACTAATGTTAACTCACCTGCAGGACACGATACATTATCATTACGTTCCGCTTCTGCTTTTTGACATTCTAAATACAACTCCTGCCAACACGTGACATTATTATTTTGATCAGCAGGTATGAGCTCTTCAGGTATATAACACGCCTGTACACGGACTGCTTGTGGCACAAAGCCAGCGTTTACTTGAATGCGAGCAAGCCCTTCAGAATCGGTAGAGACACTTGCATGTGAATAGCCACCCGCATCTGTTACCTCAGATAGTGAAATACCACCGTTGGTTGAGCTTAAGCGGAAATCCATTCGCTTTTGTTTTGCAGCATTACCGATTTCATCCGTTAGCTTAAATGTTAATTGACTGATTTCCTTACGAGATACGCCACCAGTTCCTTTTAACGCTAAAACATTTTCAGTGGCTTCAATAAATTCTATAGAGCTAACTTCTGCAGCAGAAACGGGTACATTCACGCTAACCACTTTGGCTGTGCCACCGGTGAGCACTGTGGCTGTCACAGTATCTCCTTGCGAAGTATTACATCCATTGGTTCTGTATGTAGCCGTTGCAACCCCGCTAATACTGGTTGCTTTTGAGTCCATTACAGCCAATCCCGACTCTACGCAACCAGACGTAAACTCTACATCAAGCGGTGTTACAATCGGGTTTCCGTTGCTATCAAAAATCGAAACGGTGATCACCGTAGTTGCACCAGCAGCCAATGGAACATATTCACCGTCGATTGGGTTACCTGATGCATCAAGTTTGTTGTATAGGCCATTGGTGATTTCAACATTAAGTTCTGCGGTGGCGATTTCAAATGCTTTTGAAAGAGTCACTGACTTTGCTGTAACCGACACTTCACCTGCACCACTGTTTGCGCCTGGTTGTAGTTTTAAAACAGCGAAACCATAAGGATCCGTTAATGCTTTGCCAGACTCAGGTAATAAACGACCTAGGTCAGTAGATAACTCAGCAATAATCCCTTCGATTCCATCACCTGAGCTGGTATCAGTAATTTTAACCAAAACGTCAATGAGTTGATCAGATGAAAACTGATTAACAACAACACAGCCCGATGATAAATACGTTGTTTCTAATGAAGTCGAATAGCGATTAGCATCCCAGTCTGCCGCACAACCTTTTAAAAGCTTAATATCAAGTGCGGCTTCTGCATTTTCGATTGGGGCATCATCACCGCTCGAAATAAAACCGGCGACTTTAGTAATTGTGTTACCACTTTCATCAGTGTATGTAGCTACAACTTGACCCGCGCCTTTTGAATTACCGCTACTTAAAGTAACAAATGCTTCGCCGTTGGCGTCTGTAAGCGCCGTCCCTAATACAGGCGTAATTTTACCTGTATAGTTGGTAGAGAAAGAAATCAGTTGACCTGCTAAAGGCGTCTCATCGTCTAATAGAGTGGCTGTTACTGTTCCTTTATTATCTTTACTTACTGGGTTTTCTACACTGAATGGGAGGCCTGAGGCATCAACAATAGAAACACCCAACGTCACTGTGCCACTCACACTTGAATCATCTGACTCAGAACCGTCTGATGTAAATGCAAATGTATCAAAATAGGTTTCGCCACTGACAGTATAAGAGGCTGTCACAATACCCGCACCGGCAACATCACCCGCTGTAAGCGTCATGAGTGCGTTACCATCGTTATTTGTTAATGCTGTACCTGATGAAGGCGTTAGCGATCCAATATCATCGGCAAGTGTGAATGTAACTCTTTGACCCGAGATAACTTCATCATCACGTTTTAAAGTAGCAATTAGGTCTAATGGTGCACCAGCGGTTACTTCATTATTGCTAGTTTGAGTTCCTTTAACAAAACCATTTAATGTAACCGTGAAAGTTTGATCGCCTGTTTGCGCATTGTCGCCCGCTGTTGAAAAGCTAAAACTACCGGAGAAAACAGTGCCTGAGCTTGAGGTAAAACTGGCAATAATTTCATCTGCGCCAGCTTGGGTGCCTGCGTTTAATTTAACTTCAGCATTACCTTCACTATTCGTCAGCGCTGAGGGTTGATCTAAAGTCCCCAAGTTATCCGCTAATGAAAATGTTATTTTTTTACCTGTTACATCTGAATTGCTACTCGTTAAAGAGGCGCGAATCATTAAGGGCTGATCGGCTGTTACATTATTCGATTCAGTACCATCAGCGCTATACCCTTGCACTGTTATTGTATAAGTTGGGTTATCAGTAGTATTCCCACCGTCTAATGAACCCCCTTCTTTCTCAAGTGATCCACCACCGCCACAGGCGACTAAAAGTGAGCTGAAAACTATAACACTTAGCCATCGCAATAAAGGCATTGACCTCTCCCTAGTTAGCTATTTTCATATTTACATTATTGTTTACCTGATATTAACCTAAAATCTGGACGAATATCATAATTATTTTATCTGAATTGCATCGAATTAATTCTAATATTTATCGAATTTTTCTGTATAAAAATCTTCATGCTGGTAGGCTATGGCAAAATTTATAAAAATATAGATTAGGTGTATGTCAAAAGTCCGTTCATTGAGTCTCACATCTCGTATCATGATTGGTATGGTCTTGGGTGTGATCGTTGGTTTTATCTTCCAAG
Organism: Pseudoalteromonas sp. MBR-15; assembly: GCF_053628915.1. Taxonomy (NCBI): domain Bacteria; kingdom Pseudomonadati; phylum Pseudomonadota; class Gammaproteobacteria; order Alteromonadales; family Pseudoalteromonadaceae; genus Pseudoalteromonas; species Pseudoalteromonas sp. MBR-15. Next base: position 98,028 of record NZ_JBRJHH010000008.1, on the reverse strand, counting down.
CAATTTTAGCGGGTGAAGACGATTTCCTTATTCCACTAGGGTTATTCTCTTTGCCAATTAAAGCATTTTTCGTTGATGGTATTTTCCACATTGGTGGTCAAATATTCATTGCCAGTTTAAAAATGCTCGTCGTGCCCCTCGTATTCGTTTCCTTGGTGTGCGGTACGTGTAGTTTAAGCGATCCAAAAACACTGGGCCGTTTAGGGGGTAAATCAATTCTACTTTACTTGGTTACAACAGCGATCGCGATTACTGTTGCGATCACACTTGCGCTGTTATTTAATCCTGGCGAGGGTATAAATTTACCGTCAGATGCAACCTACAGTGCGAAAGAAGCCCCGACTCTTGCGCAAGTTATTATTGGGATGTTCCCAACCAATCCAATTGATGCAATGGCAAATGGAAATATGCTACAAGTTATTGTTTTTGCCCTTCTTTTTGGTGTGGCAATGGCTTTAAGTGGTAAAGCAGGTAAGCGAGTTGCTAGTGTATTTGAAGACCTTAACACTGTTATTTTAAAGCTTGTAACACTGCTAATGAACATTGCACCTTATGGCGTGTTCTTTTTAATGGCGAAACTATTTACAACCATCGACTTTAAACTGATTAAAAGCTTGGCACTGTATTTTAGTATTGTGATGCTGGCATTATTTATCCACGGTTTAGTGAACTACAGTATTCTTTTAAAAGTGTTAACAGGACTAAACCCAATAACGTTCCTAAAGAAAATGAAAAATGCGTGTCTGTTTGCATTTAGTACATCAAGTTCAAGTGCAACGATGCCAATCACTCTGGAAACTGCCACTAAAAAATTAGGAGCTCAGAACTCAGTAGCTTCATTCACGGTCCCATTAGGCGCGACTATTAATATGGATGGCACCGCTATCATGCAAGGTGTTGCGACTGTATTTATTGCGCAAGTATTTTCTGTTGATTTAACTATATCAGATTACTTAATGGTTATTTTAACTGCGACTTTAGCCTCAGTTGGTACTGCAGGTGTACCCGGTGTTGGTCTGATTATGCTAGCGATGGTGTTAAATCAAGTAGGCTTGCCTGTAGAAGGTATCGCTATCATTATCGGTGTTGACCGTTTACTTGACATGACGCGAACAGCTGTCAATGTAACTGGTGACTGTATGGTGACATGTGTGGTAGCAAAATCGGAAGGACAGTTCGATGAGAAAGTCTTTAACGACCCTGACGCAGCCAAAGACCTAGAAGATTATCACAAATCAATTAAATAAATTTGGTCAATAAAAAACCCGCTCCTGAAGCGGGTTTTTTATTCGCTGTCATGCAAATAAATTTAAGGATTCATTCCTTTAAAACGTGACATTAAACTTACCCCTGCTTGACTGATACTTGAGCTCAGACCCACCGCGAGTTTATCCGTTAAGTTCTTTTTAACTTTGTACTTTACTTTATAGATTTGGCGTTCATCTGCTTGGTTTAGCAAGATATCATCACTGGTTTCAATTTTGTCCACTAAGCCTCTATCAAAGGCCTGAGTTGCAAACCAATGTTCACCTGTGGCAACCGAATCGATATCAAGTGAAGGACGTTGTTCACTCACGAAGGTTTTAAATAAACCATGTGTTTGTTCTATTTCCTCTTTAAACTTCTCACGGCCCTTCTCTGTATTTTCACCAAAGAGTGTCAAGGTGCGCTTGTATTCACCAGCAGTGATTTGCTCAAAATCCACATCATTCTTCTTCAAAATTTTATTGAAGTTGGGTATTTGTGCAATAACCCCTATAGAACCGACAATTGCAAATGGCGCAGCAACAATTTCGTTGGCAACGCACGCCATCATATAGCCACCACTGGCTGCAACCTTATCAATTGCTACGGTTAAATGAATACCAGCATTGCGTAAGCGTTGCAGTTGAGATGCAGCAAGCCCATAGCCATGAACCACTCCACCACCGCTTTCTAAGCGTACCAATACTTTGTCTTTTTCTTTGTCAGCAATAGTAAGAATTGCAGTGATTTCTTCACGTAAGCTTTCAACTTCATGGGCATCTATACTTCCATTAAAATCAATCACATATAATCTTGGCTTAGGGTCTTTATCTTGCTGCTCTTTTGCCTCAGCTTTTTGTTGTTTAAAGTAGGCCTTAAGCTCTTTTTTAGAGAGCGTATTTTCAATAAAGTTTTGCTTAAGATCAGCCAATTGCTCACTTAAATCATCAATGCTTATCTCGCCTTTCTTAGCCTTTGGCTTAACAGCAGCACCCACAATAATCGCAACGATGGCAGCAACAGCAACCACAAAAGTAAGGGTTTTGGCAAAAAACAAGCCATATTCATATAAAAATTCCAAACACTCTCTCCATTAATTGTTAATTCGCCACAATTTATCATGCTTTAAGGCAAAAAAAAGCCACATTATGTGGCTTTTTACTTAATTGGCGGATTTCACTTATTCTGTGACAACATCCGTATTCGTAACCTGTAGAAATTGACCGCGAGCTGCTAAGAAAGTCCCTATTTGCAGCTGCATTTCAGTGGTCGCTGCTGCACTCTCTTGCGCTGTTGCACCTGAGTCTTCAGTAGGCACAGGTGTTAGCACAGAGCTGTGATGTCCTTTAGTAAACTTAACTACATAACTCATAGGATCTGCGGTAGGCGCTTGTGTTTCAGCCACTGTCGTTAACCCCATAAGCTTTGCAAGAGGCAGACTCCCTGCAATTGGGTTGCTTGCAACCATCGGTGGAATAACTTGGTCTGCTTTATTATCTGCACCATCACCCACAACAACACTCATGTATACTGGTGTACCAAGCGCTGCAACTGCAGATGCATAGTTAGAGGGATCGCCACTGTCTAGTGCGGTTTGTGCTGCAAACGCAAATTGCGTTACTACGCCTTGAATATTAGCAAGTTTTTCGGTTTCACCAGCCATAGTTAATGAACCCACATACTCTTTATAAGCACATGTTACAAAAGCCGTTTGATTAGCCGATAATGCACCACAGTTTGAAAGTGCTTCATTTTGTGAATACGCACTAAACTCAGCCGACTCTTCAATACCAGCAGCAAGTAACACTGAACCTTGTACAAATGGGCCAAACGTTGCTGATTCGATTAAGAAACTTGCAAGACCACCGCCACCACTGGCCAGTGCAACGCTTTTTACATTAAACAGTGGATCAACTTGTTCATCCAACGGTGAATTAGCAACCGCGACAAATGCAGGCGCCACTACAGAGCCCAGTGAATGGCCAAGGAAAGAGACATCTTGTGAATTAAGATCAGCTTGGCCTGTGAAGTTCAAGCCCATACGTAAACCTAACAAATCAGCTACCGATTGACGTAAGCTATCACGTGCAACTAATAATGACTGCAAGTTCATATAGCTTAACACCGACCCAGTCGATGCATTAAAATCATCGGTGCCATCGCCATTAACATCAACACCGCGCTCACCATGTCTTGGGTGGTCAATTGCTACAGTCGCAAAGCCTTGAACTGATAACTGAGCCGTAATGGCTAACATGTCTTCTTTTTTAGACGTAATACCATGTTGTAAAATAACAATTGGCCAACCACCCTCTGGCATTACAAGCTCATCTTCTCCTAATTGCGCTCGGACAGCATTAATTACAGGCAAAATTGGCTTCGTAATTTGCACCGGTACATTAGCAATGCTCTGTGTTTTTGGAATGGTATTGTACTTAGTTAGATGTTTCGTTTGGTCAAGCCCTAAATCACGTAATTTACCACCACTTAGCGCCATACAAAGACCATCATTCTCGCTAATTGGATCCGTTGGAAATGATGCTCCCGCAGACGACGCATAACCAAGCACTGCCACACCACTGTCACACAACCCTTGCCAATAGGTTGCCGACAAATCACTGACATCAGTCCCCGTCGGTGTACCTAGGTACATGGGTAGCATCACGCTGCCTTTTTGATATTGCACCCCAGCAAAAGCTGGCGATAAACCAGTAATGCCTTGTGATGCAAATACTTGTTCAACCGTAATAACGGGTTGTTCTGGAATTTGCACTGTAGGACGCGGTAAAGCGTCTTGGGTTAGGCTGGCAGCTAGCAGTTGTTTCACAGTGCCTAATACTTGACCTGCTGATTGCATTGTCATTGCCGCTGAGTAAATGATGTCATCTTTACTGATTTGACCACCTGAAATGACAGCATTTTCATAGCTGTTAATGACTGCTTGAAGTGACTTTTGAGAATCAGTAATAAGCGGTGCTTCTTCACTAACAAGCGCATACGTAGACGAAGGCTCAATTGAACGACCTTCAGAGTCCAACAACGACGTCGTTAATACATTTATATATGTACTACCCGCTTTAAATGGTTTTAGCGGAATAACAGCGACAGAATCACGCGAACCTTGCGTAATAAAATCAACACCAAAAGTGAGTTCTGATACCAGCTTACATGCAATACCTGCAGGTACTTGTGAACAGGTATCATCAGTTTGACTTGCACCCATCACAACTTCAAAAATACGTACAGCACCAGGCCCGCCCGCCGAAGCGGCATCAAGCGAAACACCTGGAGGGAATGCGAGGTCGATTTTAAACGGAGTCTGTGTTGACCAACCATCGAGCGCACCCAATGCAAGTTGAGGATTAGCATACGCGGCACGAGGAACACTGACATTGTTGTCATCTAATTCGCCAGGGATATTCAGTGTACCGTCTAGTGTGCCACTCATTAATAAGTCATTTGGCACAGAGATAACACTGTTGGCAGGGTCAAACTTAACTGTCGCGCTAGGGATGATAGGAGGGCTGTCATTTTTTACATCTTCTAATGTTTCTCCTCCACCACAGCCGGTAATGACTGATGCAATGGCTAGTGAAAGTAGCAATTTTTTCATAATTTCGCTCCGCGCAAATCTTATTGTTATTGTGTGTTCAAGTATAAAAGTAGTCGCTAGACTGCCTTTAGTTAAGTTAATTTAATGTAATTAGGTTATTAATAAGACATTAGACCAGTTAAAGTTAACGTAAAGTTTCAATTTTCGCCACCTTAATTTGCAATAAATTCGATAACTTGGCTTTTTGCTATGGTAAAATAGAAAAAAATGTAATCAATGGTACTTTTATGCACACATATAAAGCTGCTGAGAATGCGCTAAAAGACAAAGTAATTCTAATAACAGGTGCCGGTGATGGTATTGGTCGCGTTGCCGCATTAACCTATGCAAAGCAGGGTGCCACTGTTATTTTACTTGGAAAAACAACCAGTAAACTTGAAGCTGTTTACGATGAAATTATCAATGCGGGTGGTCCACAACCTGCTATTGTGCCAATGGACTTAAAAGGCGCAACTAAGCAAAACTACCGTGATCTAGCTGCTACTATAGAACAACAATTTGGTAAATTAGATGGACTACTCAATAACGCTGGAATTTTAGGGTCGCTCGGCCCGCTTGAGCACTTTTGCGTTTCAACTTTCGAAAATATCATGAAAGTTAATGTGACAGCGCAAGCAATGATCACTAAATATATGTTCCCAGTACTTCGTAAATCGCCGAGTGCTTCTGTGATATTCACATCGTCAGGCGTTGGCCGTAAAGGGCGTGAGTTTTGGGGAGCATATGCTATTTCAAAATTTGCAGTTGAAGGGATGATGCAAACATGGGCATCTGAAGTGGGTAAAACTAATATCCGTATTAACTGTATTAACCCTGGTGCAACGCGGACAGCCATGCGCGCGTCTGCCTACCCAGGTGAAGACAGAGATAAATTGGCTACTGCAGAAGATTTAATGCCAACCTATTTATATCTGATGAGTGATGATTCTAAAGAAGTGAATGGTCAATCACTTGATGCACAGCAAAAATAAAAAACGCGGGTATTAAACCCGCGCTTTACTGTTCATTAACGGCGCTTAGTTTGTTTAACGCGGTGATTATGCTTTTTAACCGCTTTACGAATTTGATTAATCTTAGCACGCTTCTCTTTACGCTTATCTGGGATTGCAGATAGCTTAGTTTGTGTCTCACGGCCTAGCTGTACTGTTTTACGCAAATAATTCACTGTGTCTAGGTCAAGCTCTGCCCATCCACCTTGCGGTAAACGTTTATCAAGTTCTAACTTACCATAGCGAATACGGATCAAACGAGACACTTCAACATCTTGTGACTGCCACAAACGACGCACTTCGCGGTTACGACCTTCAGTTAATGTCACATTAAACCAACGGTTAATGCCTTCTCCACCCATCGGCTTTATATTTAAAAATTTCGCAGGGCCATCTTCAAGCTCAACCCCTTTGGTCAAATTTCGTAACGTTTCGTTAGTAACTTCACCAAATACACGCGCCGAGTACTCACGCTCTACTTCATAACTTGGGTGCATCAAGCGATTAGCCAGTTCACCGTCATTGGTAAACAACATTAAGCCAGCCGTATTAATATCTAGGCGCCCGACCGCAATCCAGCGATCACCATCAACACGAGGGAGACGATCGAATACTGTGCGTCGGCCTTCTGGGTCTTTACGTGTACATAACTCACCTTCTGGCTTGTTATACATTAATACACGACAAATACGCTCTGCCTTATCTTCAATTTTTACTACATGACCGTCGACACGAATTACATCAGTTGGTTCAACACGATCACCTAAACGGGCAACCTTACCATTTACACTCACGCGATTTGCATCAATGTATTTTTCCATTTCGCGGCGCGAACCCACACCCGCTCTCGCCAACACTTTTTGTAACTTTTCAGTTTCTACTGTACTCATTCAGATAGTTCTCTCACAGAAGGATCACTCAATAGCTGGTTGATTTTACTTTCCTGAGTGTCAGGCAAAGGCGGTAACTCATCTAAACCAGCTAATGAAAAATAGTCTAAGAAAGTGGCCGTCGTTGCATAAAGCGCCGGGCGCCCTGGCACTTCTTTGTGCCCAACAACTCTTATCCACTCTCTTTCTAATAACGTTTTAATAATTCCTGAGCCCACCGTTACACCTCGTACTTGTTCAATTTCGCCACGGGTGATTGGTTGTCGATAGGCAATCAGAGATAATGTTTCTAACAGCGCTCTTGAATATTTAGGCGCACGTTCTTGCCATAAATTCGCAAGCCAAGGCGCAAGGCTTGCACAGGCCTGAAAGCGATACCCACTGCCAACAGCAACAAGTTTTATGCCGCGAGTTTGATAATGCGTTTGAATCTGTTCAATTGCATTATTAATTCTGGGCATTGATACGCTTAACTCAGCTAAAACCGTTTCTTTTAAATGACGTTTAGACAGCGGTTTTCCAGCAACAAAAATCGCGGCTTCTATGATTTCGACAAGCTGTTCATCACTGATACGTTTTGTAGCCATTGCACCTAAAGGTCATTTTATTTCACTAACGCTCTATTATGACAGAAGTCACTGAAGGTTGGAAAATTTATTACTAAAAACCAGCGTAATTTACGCCATGCTTTTGCAGCGTGGATAAAACAGAGACCTTTTTGACAGTTTTAGTCATTAAAAAAGCGCTACAAAGAGCGCTTTTATCATTCAGAGTAAGTTATTGCGTCATTCAGCAACACTCACCTGTTTTATAAACAGTTATTTTTATTAAATTGCTGCGTTTTGGTAGCGTTTTACAAAGTCTGTCACCGCTTCGCCATTACATTTTAATGAATTTAAGTTACCTATTTTCTCACGTACAGGAGTTAAGCCTTGCTTAAGTGCTGTAATACACAGCTGAGTTTCTTTTTGCTGGTTTTTTGCAAAAACTTCAACCTGCGCTTTTTTTGGAACATGCTGTGAAGGTGCTTTTTTAGCGAGCTCACGAATGTCAGTTCCATTGCATAAAATACTTGGTGAAAAACGTGACATTGCGATGCCATGTTTTGCTGCTTCTTTACGAGCAGCGGTAAACCCTTCATTTGCACTTAAACTACATAACTTAGATTCGATACTGTTGTCTGCAGAAAAGTAGCTCGGGTTGCTTGCTAATGTGCCAAATGAGATAGACGCAATTGAAAGCATCACTAATTGTTTTTTCATGGTTTACCTTTAAGTAGTACATAATTTGAACGGGTGTGTTCGCGCATTATATAAACAAAAATAAGCAGATCAACCGAATTATTTATTTAATTTAATAATTAATAATGAGTTAACAATACCTTTAAGAAGTTAATCAATTGTGCAACATTTATTCATAGTGTTTTTCAAAATTTGCTCATGAATAGCCGTTAGTTTGATGGTAGAATTAACCCACTCGTTCTAAACAAAAATAACTTATAGGTGCACGATGAAGGTAATTTCATTCAACATTAACGGGCTGCGTGCTCGTCTACATCAATTGCAAGCCGTTATCGATAAACATCAGCCTGATATCATTGGCTTACAAGAAATTAAAGTTCACGATGAAGCCTTCCCTCTCGAAGACGTGCAAAAAATGGGTTATCACGTTTATTTTCATGGTCAAAAAGCGCATTACGGTGTAGCTATGCTGTGTAAGCAAGAGCCAAAGTCTATTGTTAAAGGTTTTGCGACTGATACAGACGAATCACAGCGCCGTATGATCAGCGTAACTGTGGCGCAAGAAAATGGCCGTGACTTAACGGTAATGAATGGTTACTTTCCGCAAGGAGACAACATTGCTCATGAAACAAAATTTCCTTATAAACGTCAGTTCTATAAAGATTTAATGACGCATTTAAATGATAACCACACGCCAGATCAAGATGTAATCGTGATGGGAGATATTAATATTTCACCGACTGACCTCGATATTGGTATCGGTGAGCCAAATCGTAAACGTTGGTTAAAAACGGGTAAATGCTCATTTCAACCTGAAGAGCGTGAATGGCTAGCCACGTTATTAAATTGGGGTTTTAAAGACACGTTCCGCGAGCTTTACCCTGAAAAAACAGAGCAGTATTCGTGGTTTGATTACCGCTCGAAAGGGTTTGATGACAACCGAGGACTGCGTATCGACGTTATTTTAGCAACTCCAACCCTTGCTGAGCGTTGTGTCGAATCTGGTATCGATTACGAATTACGTGGAATCGAAAAGCCATCAGATCACGCCCCTATCTGGTCTTCTTTTGACGCATGATAGAGCAATTGCAATGGCAGCTCCCTTTGTGGAGCTGTGTGGCTTTCATACTTTGGCTTAGCTTTGATAAAAACAGCTTTGCACAGCTATTGGCAACGCCAATCAGACAAATAGGTGTGCTTGCCTGTGCACTTGTGCTTGCTGTGCTGTGGCGTATAAAAGCCGGTATTTTACCAGGCCTCGAATTGCATATACTAGGGGTCAGTGCCGTTACCCTTATTTTAGGCTGGCGGTTGGCAATTTTTGCAAGTGTACTGGCAAGTGCCTTGTTGATTTTAGTGGCTCAGTTGCCCATAAGCCTTCTGCCGATTCACTTACTTTTCACTGCCTTTATACCCATTTCGCTCAGCTACCTGTGTTTTGTGCTTTGCTATACCTACTTACCAAAACACTTTTTTATCTATATCTTTTTCTGTGCCTTTTTAACTGCTGCACTCATCGCCTGTATTAAAATACTCACCAGTGGCATGCTCTATTACGTTATGGGTGAATATAGCTTGATTGAAATTTCGCAAAACTACCTAATTTTATGTGCCATAATTTGGTTTCCTGAAGCGATGCTCAATGGCATGGCTATTACCTTATTGATCACCTATCGCCCACATTGGGTTAAAACCTTTTATGATAAGGACTACTTAGACTCATGAGTCTTCACTACCACTGCCCGCTTTGCAAACACGCACTGACTTTAACTGATAAAACATATCGCTGCGTGAATAATCACAGCTTTGATATTGCCAAAGAAGGCTACGTAAATTTATTACCCGTACAAAATAAAAAGTCGAAGCAACCGGGTGATAACCTCGACATGGTACAAGCGCGCCGCGCCTTTTTATCTGCTGGCCATTATGGCTTTTTACAGCACGCTATTGCACGCTTAGTCTCTAAATTAAAACCTGTGTCAGTAATAGATCTTGGCTGTGGCGAAGGGTTTTACTCCCAAGCGATAGCGAACTCATCGAATGCAACAGTGTATGGGGTCGATATTTCGAAACCGGCAGTGAAATATGCCGCAAAGCGCTATGAAAATGCCCATTTTAGTGTCGCATCAATTAGCCAATCGCCCTTTGCAGATAGTGAAGCTGATGTGTTGATAAGTGTCTTTGCCCCGCTTTTTGCAGACGAACTCGCGCGCCTAGCAAAACCCCAAAGCACATTGATTGTGGCAAGCCCCGGCCCATGGCACCTTAAAGAGTTAAAGTCGTTTATTTACGCAGATGTTAAACCACATACCCAGATAGAAGCGCCCAATGGTTTTAGCGCAAAATCGACAGAGCTACTTGAGCAACAAACCGTATTAAGTGTTGAAGACATTAAGCATTTGATAATGATGACGCCATTTGCGTGGAAATTTCGCCCTGAACATTGGCAAGAAATAGAACAAAAAGGCCCACAAACAGTGACATTATCATTTTATGTGAGCCAGTTTATTCGTGACTAAAAGTGTTCTTTTGTGAAGGCTTTGTCCATTTTTTCGAACATATCTTTTAGCAGTTGAGCCAAATCAGAATAGCGTGGTTTTTCAGTCGTTAATTGCGACTGGTAACCATGCGCTTTCATTTTACTATGAAGCTCTGTGTACCAGTTAAACATTGCAGGCTCTAACCGAGTTTCTGCGCGCTTACCTAACCACAACAAACCTTGCAATGGTAATGACAGAAAAAATAATGCAATTGTAATTGCTTGTGGGAAAAATTCACTGCCTAAGTAGTTTACTTGCATAAACACAGTCAGCATTGCCAGTATAGGCATTACTGTAATGGCAAGCTCAGTGGCTTTTATCACTTTAAATTCAGCAAACAAGGGAGCAAGCTCTTGTCGCATAGGCCACTTTTTGGCGTATTGGCGACCTGTTTGCACTTGTGACATGACACTTTTTTGCATCATCACTCCTAGGTTTTCATACTGTTTCACATGTGAGTGTAACACACTCCCGGACACAATCCCTGCAAAACCTGTCCTAGTTTTTTGTTAATCAGGCTAACGTTTAACAACTAAATGAGATAAAATACTATCGGCACAAGTCAACAAGACTTTAGTATAATTACGACCTAACTCTGTTAAGTGTAGCAACAAAATATGTTTTTACTATACTGGCACAGAACACTAATTATCAAGCCGTACTCACTCTGATATTGTATTTTTAGGACTCAGCTATGCCTTTGCAACCTTGCTCACCACGCCATGTTTTAGTATTAAACTGTGGTAGTTCAAGTCTAAAGTTCGCCATTTTAGACGCCAACACCTCCGACGAAATAATTTCTGGTCTTGCTGAACGATTAGGCTCAGAAACACCTTCAATTAAGTACAAATACAAGGGCAACAAGCAAGTTATTGAACTAGCAAATGGTCAAGCACATGATGCGGCAATCGCTGAGTTAGTTAATCTGGTGAATAGTTTAGGTTTAGCAGACAACCTAATTGCTGTCGGGCATCGTGTTGTTCACGGTGGAGAACATTTCACCGAGTCAGTGCTAATCGACAACGATGTATTATCTGCGATTGAAAAAACGGCAGCCTTAGCCCCCTTGCATAACCCTGCAAATTTACTTGGTATTCGTACTGCGCAGCAGGCATTTTCAACGCTGCCACAAATTGCAGTATTTGATACCGCTTTTCATCAAACAATGCCAAATATTGCTTACTTGTACGCCCTACCTTACTCGTTATACAAAGAGCATGGCGTGAGACGATACGGCTTTCATGGTACCAGCCATTTCTATGTAGCGGGTGAAGCGGCAAAATTACTTGGCAAAGAACGCGAACAAACCAATGTGATCAGTGCTCATTTGGGTAATGGCTGTTCTGTGTGCGCCATTAAAGATGGCAACAGTGTTGATACCAGTATGGGCCTAACCCCTCTTGAAGGCCTTGTGATGGGCACGCGAAGCGGTAGCATTGACCCGGGTTTATTTACGTTTTTAACCCAGCAACTTAACTATTCTGTACAAGAAATTGATGATCTACTAAACAAACAAAGTGGTCTATTAGGTATCAGTGAGTTATCTAACGATTGTCGCACAATTGAAGAAGCGGCTGTTGCTGGTCATCAGCAGGCTAATCTTGCGCTTGATATTTTCTGCTACCGATTAGCAAAACAAATAGCCGCATTTATGGTGCCTTTGCAGCGCCTAGACGCGCTGATTTTTACCGGGGGTATTGGTGAAAACTCAGATATCATTCGCAAAAAAGTGATCACACAATTAGGCTTTTTAGGCCTTATTTGTGATGATCAAGCAAATTTAGCCGCACGCTTTGGTCACGCAGGCTTAATCACACAAGGTGATGCCTTTACAAAAGCCTTTGTTATTCCAACCAATGAAGAATGGGTAATAGCAAACGACGCAGCACGCATTGCGAAGGAGTGTTAATTATGGCTCGCAGAATAATGTTGATCCCTATTTCAACAGGGGTAGGTTTAACATCCGTTTCGGTTGGTTTAGTACGCGCACTTGAACAAAAAGCGTTAAAAGTAAACTTTTTTAAACCGATTGCACAGCCTCGTTCAGGTGATACAGGCCCCGAGAAGTCAACACAAATTGTGACTCATGGCTCCCCCATCACTCCACCTAAGCCTTTTGATTTAGCCTATGCTGAGCAAATGATTGGGGATGGTAAGGGAGATGATCTACTTGAAGAAATTGTTGAACGCTTTGAAAACACCATAAAAGAAGACGAAATTGCCATCATCGAAGGCATGGTGCCAACGCGACGCCAGCCTTATGCTGGGCGAGTAAACCGTGAGATAGCTCAAACTCTTGGGGCTGATATTGTCTTTGTGCTAACCCCAAGCAACGACAGTAATGACCAAATTGAAGACCGCTTAGAAATTGCTTCTGGTAACTACGGCGGCGTCAATCACCCTCGCGTATTAGGCTGTATTTTTAATAAAGTGAATGCCCCACTTGATGAAGAAGGCCGCGCACGTGCTGACCTTGTTGAAGCGCATGAACCTGAGCAACTTGAAAACGAATTAAACCGTTTAGCTTCATTGCCGATCTTTAGAAAACACCCATTTAAATTACTTGGTTCAATTCCGTGGGATTTTGACCTTGTTGCACCTCGCGTTAAAGATTTATGTGAATACTTAAAAGCAGAAGTCATTAATGAAGGTGATATGGCACACCGACGTTTACGTCACGTTACTTTTTGTGCTCGCACGGTCTCAAATATTTTAAACCATTTTACCCCAGGCGTCCTTTTGGTTACGCCCGGTGACCGCTCCGACGTACTCGTTGCTGCGTGCCTATCGGCAATGAATGGTACAAAAATTGGCGCTATATTACTCACCGGTGGTTTTAAACCTGAAGACCGTATTATGCAGTTATGTGAGCAAGCAATGGACACTGGTTTGCCTATTATTGCCACAAAAGAAGACACTTGGCGCACTTCATTGCTGCTGCACAACTTTAATATGGAAGTGCCGTGTGATGATGACCAACGTATCGATAAAGTGAAGCACCATAACGCTAGCCACATCGACTCTGACTGGCTAGACAGTCTTGCGAAAAGCGTCGGTCGCACCCGAAAAATGTCACCGCCAGCGTTCCGTTTCTTATTAACAGACAAAGCACGCCAAGCGAACAAAACGGTTGTGTTACCCGAAGGTAATGAGCCACGTACAATTAAAGCTGCCGCAATTTGTGGCCAACGCGGGATTGCCAAAACCATTCTCCTTGGTGATAAAGAAGAGATTTTACGTATTGCACAACAGCAAGGTGTTGAGCTTAACGACCATGTAACCATTGTTGAACCTAAAGATGTGATCAACGAGTATGTTGCACCAATGGTAGAAATTCGTAAAGGCAAGGGCCTAACAGAAGTCGTTGCACAAGAACAACTGCTTGATAACGTTGTACTTGGTACGATGATGCTCGAACAAGGCAAAGTAGATGGATTAGTATCAGGGGCCGTTAATACCACTGCTAATACGATTCGCCCGCCATTACAACTTATTAAAACAGCACCAGGCTCGTCATTAGTATCATCCGTGTTTTTCATGTTGTTACCTGATCAAGTGCTAGTCTATGGTGACTGTGCTATTAACCCTGACCCAACGGCTGAACAACTCGCCGATATTGCGATTCAATCAGCTGACTCTGCCGCTGCATTTGGCATTGAACCCCGTGTTGCGATGATCAGTTACAGTACTGGCACATCAGGTTCAGGAGCTGATGTTGAAAAAGTGCGTGAAGCCACCAAGTTAGCGCAGCAAAAACGCCCTGATCTCATCATTGACGGTCCTCTTCAATACGATGCCGCAATTATGGAAAATGTCGCAATTAAGAAAGCGCCTGACAGCCCTGTTGCGGGTAAAGCGACTGTCTTTGTGTTCCCAGATCTTAATACCGGTAATACAACCTACAAAGCAGTACAACGAAGTGCAGAACTCATCAGTATAGGACCTATGCTGCAAGGTATGCGTAAACCTGTGAATGACTTAAGTCGCGGTGCATTAGTTGACGATATTGTCTACACAATTGCCCTTACGGCGATTCAAGCAAAACAGGCAGAAAGCTTACTAAAATAACCCCTCAAAAATTAGGCTAGTTTATAATTCACTTATAAATTAGCCTGTTACCTTCTTTATACTGAGCTATTCCCATATTTATCCACAGATTCTGTGGACAACCTTCCAGCCCCTCTTTGACTAAAAACACGGCAACTAAATTTATTGCGCTTTAACTTACTCGTATTTATATATACTATAAATTTAAAGGCGACCTAGATAGGATTACAGATGTCAAAACAAACGCTACAGCTTCATAGTACAGAACTTACGATTCATAGCCTTGATGTCAATGACACAATTGATCCTGCCTTACTTCAACAAGCCATTTTTTTTATTGCTAAAACTGCTGACGAATTATCGATTGTTTGTCCGAGTAGTTTTGAACTTCAAAGCCTTGATCAAGAGACTGATTGGCTAGCACTTGAAGTGATTGGTCCATTGGGCTTTTCACTAACGGGGATAATGGCAAATATTTCTGGGGTATTAGCAAAAGCCTCTATTTCAATTTTTGCGTTATCAACGTATGACACTGATTATGTATTGGTAAAAAAACAAAGTATGCCAAAAGCCATAACTGCGCTAAAAAAAGACGGCTACCATGTACTCGGTGAGCAAAAGTAATCCCATGAGTAACGACGTAAAATACTTGCCTGAACGTACGCTAAGAAAAAGCCAAATAATGGCCATTAAAAGCCCTTTTAGCGGTCGGGTAAAACCAATAACAGAACACCCTGAGCCCTTTTTTCGGTTTTCGACATTGGGTCCGGGGATTTCTGTTGAGCTCACAAGTCATAACATTATTGCACCGTTTGATGGCACCTTATTACAAGTTAAAAATGCGGGTAAAGAATACCTATTACAAGCAAACAATGGCCTGAAAATTTTAATAAATTTATATTTTTCATCTGAAGATGATCACATTAATCACACCAACATTGCTAAATTAAACGGCAATAAAATTTCCCAAGGCGAACGCTTAGCGTATTTCGATTTACGTGAATTAACGCGCCCAATGATAGGCACACTGTGTGTGTTGAATGCAGCAAACCTTGGACCGCTTTATTTTTCGTTATCTCAGGTCACCGCTGGGGTAGATACATTACTAACAGTAACTAAAAAGTAGAATTTATGACGATCATGTATGGTATCAGCAATTGCGATACAATTAAAAAAGCCAAGAAATATTTATCTGATAAAAATTATGACTTTACTTTTCATGACTATCGAAAAGACGGCATTAGTATCGACCTTATCACCGAATTCGCACAACATATAGATTGGCAAGAACTCGTCAATAAGCGTGGAACAACCTACCGTCAACTCACTGATGAACAAAAACAAAATTTAGATAAAGAAAGCGCTTTAGCACTCCTTGTCGCGCAGCCAGCAATGATAAAACGTCCAGTACTGATTCATAACGGTCAGTATCATTTAGGGTTTAAAGCTGCTCAATACGACGAGATTTTTGCCTAATGACTGATTCCGTTATTGAATTAGCCCAAGCACTCATCCAACGAGAATCGGTCACCCCTGACGATGCAGGCTGCCAAGCGCTTATGAACGAACGCTTAGAAAAGCTAGGGTTTAATATTGAGTCGCTATTTTTTACCGACACGCTTAATACGTGGGCAAGAAAAGGGACTGAGTCTCCCCACTTTTGTTTTGCCGGACATACCGATGTTGTCCCGACAGGCCCAGAAAAAAATTGGCAATTCCCACCTTTTTCAGCCCTTATTAAAGACGGTATGCTTCATGGGCGTGGTGCTGCAGATATGAAAGGCTCTTTAGCAGCAATGGTTATCGCAACTGAGCGCTTTGTTGCTAAACACCCTGACCATAAAGGCTCCATATCATTTTTAATCACCTCTGACGAGGAAGGCCCATTTATCAATGGTACAACCCGAGTGATTGATACACTCGAAGCACGTGGTGAAAAGATTGATATGTGCTTGGTCGGCGAACCGTCTTCGCGTGATGTGCTCGCAGATGTTGTAAAAAATGGCCGCCGAGGCTCTCTGACAGGGTTTTTAACTGTCAAAGGAGTGCAAGGACACGTTGCCTACCCTCACCTTGCTGAAAACCCCATCCATTTAGCTGCCCCAGTTCTTGCAGAACTGAGCCAAACTCAATGGGATGAAGGCAATGCGTTTTTTCCAGCGACCAGTTTCCAAGTATCAAACATTAATGGTGGCACCGGTGCCGGCAATGTCATCCCTGGTGAGTTAGACATTCAATTTAATTTTAGATTTAGCACCGAAGTAACCTATGAAGAACTACAACAACGCGTTGTTAAAATTGTTGAAAAGCATGGCTTAAACTACGAATTAAGCTGGATTGTTAATGGCTTACCTTTTTTAACCGACCACGGTCCGCTCGTCGACGCAACGGTAAACGCCATTAAACACGTTACGGGTCGCGATACTGCACTTGAAACCACAGGCGGTACGTCTGATGGACGTTTTATCGCACAGACAGGTGCCAAAGTCATTGAACTTGGTCCTCGCAACGACACAATTCATAAAGTGAATGAATGCGTGAGCTGTGACGACCTCATTCAACTTGCAAAAATATACGAAACCATTCTCGAGCAATTGTTAACATGAGTCAGCCCTATTTACTGCAATGCGTTACAGGGTCAAGTAGCTCACATTTAGTTGAGCTGCAGAACCACCGTTTACATGCAGATATTGTTACCGACTTTTTAGCATTACAACAAGGCGCTAAAAGGGCTGGAATTGAGCTTAGAATTGCCTCAAGTTTTCGTGATTTTACGCGCCAAAGTGCAATTTGGAATGCTAAATTTAAAGGCCTTCGCCCTGTTTATACCCTTGAACAAGAAACCGTTGACCTATCGGCATTGAGCGATGCTGAAAAATGCCACGCAATTATGCTTTATTCAGCCTTACCCGGCGCGAGTCGACATCATTTTGGTACCGATTTAGATATTTACGACACTGCAGCCATCAGTGATAGTTATCAACTGCAATTAAGCCCCGAAGAGTATTCAACTTCGGGGCCATTTGCTAGATTAACAGCGTGGCTTGATGATAATCTCGAGAAATATGGCTTTTTTCGTCCATACCGAGAGTACATGGGTGGCGTTGCACCTGAACCATGGCATATCAGCCATATAGCGCAGTCAGCAAACATGATGAAGTACCTTTCTATCGACACATTACAACAGCGCATAACTGAGAGTGACTTATGTGGCAAAAAAGCCATTTTATCCGAGTTAAACAGTTTATATGAACGCTACGTATTAAATGTAAATAGCCCACAATAAGTTACGTTCTCACTGGCCTTTTTGCTAATAAAAACACCATAACAGCGCCAAGAATTAAGGCGCTGGCTATCACTAACCTCATGGTTAATAGCTCATTTAAAAATACCACACCAGCAAACGTTGCTAGTACAGGCACAACAAGTTGAACAACGCCTGCTTGACTGCTTTTGAGTTTAGGTAACACTAAGTACCAAATACTATACCCAACCCCTGATGCCAGTGAACCCGAGGCTATAGCAAGCCAAATGCCGGTAGGTGATACAGCGTGCCATTGCATCGCCACTAACAAAATGAGTATGGGTACGAGCATTAAGCTCCTAAGAAAGTTATACGCGGTTGCTTGAAGAGGCGCTTCGCATGTTTTTCCTCGAATACTGTATATTCCCCAAGCAACACCACTGACAGCCATTAACACCGCGGGTAATAAGGATGGAACCGTTGCAGAGGGTAACATTAGATACACAAAGCCGGCAAAAGCAACGATGAGTGCGCCCCACTGTAATTTACGCAATGGCTCTTTGCTAATAATACTGTGCCCTATCATCGTCAATTGCACTGCTGAGAATAATATCAGCGCCCCCGTTCCCGTGTTTAAATTAACGTAAGCAATTGAAAAGCACAGCGCATACACAAACAAACTCAATGCACTTAGGTTATTACCTCTGTCCACAACGGTCATCGATTTAACTGATTTAACCTGCCATTTCATTAACAAAAATAAGGTTAATGCACCACTGACTAAACGAATGGCAGTGAAGCTCAAAGGGTCAATATCACCACTTTGTAAAGCCATTCTGCACAATAAAGAATTGGCGGCAAAAGCGCACAAAGCCATCAAGGTATAGAACACAGTGGTTGGCAAAATACAGATATCCTTTTGATAATAAAATACAAGACCGTTCTAAACGTAAATCACTTACGATTTTTTACATAATTTATCATAGACGGTTAAGTCGCGTATGCTACTCTGATTACATTGTCTTATAGGAGTATTCAGTGCATCGACATTTATTTATTGGAGCTGTTTTACTGTTATCTGGTTGCAGTACCATAGGTATTACTGATCTATTCCAAGATTATGCAACACAGCTAAGGCCAGTGCGCCAAGCTGTCAGCCAAAATGATATCGACACAGCCAACCAACTATTACCTAGTAACAGTTCAATGCACAGTAACTATTTGTTAAATCAGCTGGAAACTGCGCGGTTAGCGTTTTTATCAGATCAGCACTCTGAGGCTAACAGCACATTTGAAGCTGTTTATATGAATATGGAAAAAAAGCGCCAAGCTGCAAAACTACAAATAAGCGCAGGTCTTGAGCAAAGTAACGCATTATTAACCAATGATTCAGTCATTAGTTATGAACCACCCGCGTACGAAATGACTATGTTGCATAGCTATAAAGCGCTTAGTTATGTATTTGAAAACCAATTAGAATCGGCTTTAGTAGAAATAAGGCGTGCAAACAAAGTACAAGAAGATGCACTGAAAGATAATCAAGCTGAGCTCGATAAACGCACTGAAGAAGCCGCCGCTGGCTACCCCGACATGACCACGCTAATTGGTGATGTGAAGAACGGTTTTCAAAATGCTTTTACGTTTTATTTATCGGGTATGCTTTATGAGGCGAATAAACAATTTGATGATGCCTATATCGATTATAAAAAAGCCCTAGAGATAAACACCGATAATACATATTTACAACAAAATGTATTACGACTCGCTAAAAAACAAGGTTTTGATCAAGACTTTGAAACTTTTAGTCAGCGTTTTGGTAAGCTCAATGAGGTCAACGCCAATCAAGGTCAGGTTATTATTATTGCCGAGCAAGGCCTGATCCCTGCTAAGCAAGAATATAATTTACGGTTACCCATTTATACTTCGCGTGGCGATGCGCGTTTTTACAGTATCGCCATGCCCGTATACAGCGACGTGCCTTATGTGAGCTCACAAAAAAATATCACGGTCTCGGGTGAAAGTTTAACACTCACGCCGATAGTTCGGCTTGAGTCACTTGCAGCGAAAACATTGAAAGATCAAAGTGCGGGCAGAGTTTCACGACAAGTTTTGAGGTTAGTGGCAAAAGAAAAAATGCGTGCAGAACTTGCCAGAAGTGGTGGTGATGTCGGCAATATTTTAGCGAATATATATAACCTTGCCTCTGAGCAAGCAGATACGCGCAGTTGGTTAACTTTACCAAATCAGTTAAGTATCGCACAAACAGCAATGACCCCTGGTAATCACTCTCTGTGGGTGTCAGGGCACGGAAAAATTGACTTTGCGGTTAGTAAGCAGGGGTTAACCTTTGTCTACCTAACCTTTATTAATAACTACTTTGACTCACATGTAGTCCAACTCTAGGAGCAATAATGAAATATTTAGTGCCATTACTAACCCTATTACTCGTTGCGGCTTGCTCCTCTCGCCCAACCACCTCTGGTATCGGTGTCGAGCAAGCATCACAACAATATAATCAACAACTTATTGTTAATAACCCTGAACTTGGTAACAAGCTTGCGATTTCTGATGTAAAAACTCGCCAAACCAATGGCTTAACCGATGTGGTTGTGACATTAGCAAGTCAGTATAAAAAGTCTCAATATTTACAATATCAATTTACTTGGTATGACGCCGATGGGTTTGTCATAAAAGGCAATCACTCACCATGGCAAGCAATTACCTTGTTTGGTTTTGCAAAAACACAACTACCGGGCTTAGCCCCAACATCTGATGCAGTCACCTTTTCGCTTGCTGTTCGTGAAGTCTCAACAGAAGCACAAGAATTCGAAGATTAAGGAAGCCACAATGAAATTATATTCAGTGAAATCAGCCACCGCTATCGCAATTGCAACATCGTTACTGTTATCTGGGTGTGCCAACAAAGCAGTTGTCAGTTATGGTGATGCTCAGGCTGTTGAAACAACCGATATCAACTTTGGTTCAACTGATTTGCAAAAGGTCGCCAGCCAAATGACAGATTCGTTATTGGCATCGCCTGTTGTGGGGACATTAACAGCAAATTCGCGTCCTATCGTGTTTGTTGAGCGGATAAAAAATAAAACCAGCGAGCATATTGATACAGAATCAATCACTGACTCTATTTCGACACAATTATTACGCAGCGGTAAATTCCGTTTTGTTGATATGACGCGTGTCGAAGCGGTGCGCGAACAGCTTAATTTCCAAAATGTCGACCCACTCGTCAATCCCAATACTGCAATCGCATTTGGTCAGCAAGTGGGAGCGCAATATATGTTATACGGTAACCTGTCGAGCATTGTAAAATCTAATGCAGATAAAGCCGATGTCTATTATAAATTCACAATGCGTTTAATGGATTTAAAAAGTGGCCTGATTGAGTGGGCTGATGAAACTGAAATCCGTAAAACACGCGAAAAATCTACTTTTGGCTGGTAGCCAGGAGGTTATATGAAGTACCTTATTAGTTTATTTAGCCTATGTTTACTGCTCAGTGCGCCGAGTTACGCAGATTATCAGCGTAATAAAGCGGTTCCCGTGCAGCAAGTTTTGTTTGGTTCAGTGCAGTCAGTTCGTAATATTACCGAGCAAGAACTGGTTAAAGACCAAACAAATGGCTGGAAAACCTTTGGCGGCGCACTATTAGGCGGTGTTGTAGGGAATCAATTTGGCGGCGGAAGTGGTCGAACTGTGGCAACTATTCTTGGTTCAATGATTGGCGGGTCGATTGCACACAACCGTCAGCAATCAAGCCGTTATATTGAATATCAACTTGTTGAGTTAATGATTCAAGTAGAAAGTGGCGAGCAATACATGGTCGTTCAAGACAAGGATAGTCGGATGATATTTAATCAAGGTGACAAAGTTCGTCTTGTTTATTTAAGTGATAACACCGTTCGCGTAGATAAGGCTTTTTAATAGTAATACCAATTTGCTTAATTAAGTAATCTATTTTGAGGCAATAAAACCGCGTTGATAATAAGGCAAAAATGTCGTTATTTAGGTGTTTCCTGCATCCAAGCAGTCGTAAGTCAGAGATTTTTAACGCGGGTAGCGACAGGTTTAATCCCTCAAAATGATTAAGTATTATTGCGAACTAGTAAAAGTAACAGCGAGCAATCGTTACTCCATAAAAAGAAATGCCGCTCACCTAAAGTGAACGGCATTAGAGCCTTAGCTCGCTGTTATGAGCGCTGATTTTAGCTCTGTTTGTAATCTGCAAAGAATCGTTGCATCTTACCCATTGCTTCAGTTAAATCATCTTTGTTCGGTAAAAACACCAATCTAAAGTGGTCAGGCTCAGGCCAGTTGAATGCCCTGCCGTGCACGAGCAGTATTTTTTCGGCTTTCAGCAAATCTAAGATCATGCGTTCATCGTTTTTAATCTTAAACTTGTCGGTGTCAACTTTTGCAAAGGCATACAGTGCGCCTTTTGGTTTTTTACAACTAATGCCGTCTATCGCATTTAGTCCTTGCCATGCAATATCACGTTGCACACACAAGCGCCCACCGGGGTTAATTAGATTATCGATTGACTGTACACCACCCAATGCTTGCTGAATCGCATATTGTGCAGGTACATTGGCACACAGGCGCATAGACGCCAACATATCTAAACCACGCACTAAGTCTTCCATTACACTTGTACGGCCACTTAATACCATCCAGCCCATACGCAAGCCCGCTGCTCGGTATGTTTTTGCAAGGCCGTTAAAGGTAATAATAGGCACATCATCACACAACGCCCCTATTGAGGTATGTGTGGCGCCGTCATATAAAATTTTCTCGTATATCTCATCACTTAATAACAGCAACTTATGCTCTCGCGCAATATTAATAAGCTCCATTAATAAGTCATCACTGTAGACAGCCCCCGTTGGATTGTTCGGGTTAATCAGTACCAGCGCTTTTGTCTTTGAGGTAATTTTACTTTTTATATCAGCAATATCTGGAAACCAATCTTGTTCTTCATCACATAAATAATGAACAGGGTTACCACCCGCTAATTTAACAGACGCGGTCCATAGTGGGTAATCAGGTGCTGGGATCAGTACTTCATCATCGTTATCAAGCAATGCTTGAGTCGTCATTTGAATAAGCTCGCTCACCCCATTACCGATATAAATATGGTCGACATCTAGGTTGAATAATCCACGTTGCTGATAGTGTTGATAAACAGCCACACGGGCAGAGTAAAGGCCTTTAGAGTCACAGTAGCCTTGGGCTGAATACAAGTTACGGATGATATCGCGGTGCATATCTTCAGGCATATCAAAA
This sequence comes from Pseudoalteromonas sp. MBR-15, assembly GCF_053628915.1. Lineage (NCBI taxonomy): Bacteria > Pseudomonadati > Pseudomonadota > Gammaproteobacteria > Alteromonadales > Pseudoalteromonadaceae > Pseudoalteromonas > Pseudoalteromonas sp. MBR-15. The sequence continues at coordinate 74,921 of NZ_JBRJHH010000008.1, read as the reverse complement.
CCAAAGGCCGCAGGGTTGCCAATATTAAGCTTGAGAACTTTTTGACCTTCATCTTCCATTTTTCGAGCTTGTGCAAGCACAGGCCCACGAATGTCATAACAGACACCGTTAAGTTTGTGACTCTTTTTTATTTGTGACATGGTTACCTCTACTATTAGACCTTAAGACTAACCTAGCAGAGGCTAACCACGCTAGTGGATTTTTGAGGTTATAACTGAAATAAATTCAAGTTATTAGCGACCAGCAAACCAGGCCTGTAGTTTTTCAACTGAACCTGCAACTTGCGCGTCAAGGTTTTGTGACTTTTCTATTGCTGTATCCACATGCCCCTCGTTTAACGCCTGTTCAATTTCGCGAGCAACATCAGATAAGCTCGATGCACCGAATTGCGCAGCATTTGACTTTAAGCTATGTGCATGACGCGCAGCAACTTCATTTTCTGAATCCAAATTCGCTAAAACTTCACCACTCAAGCGTTGAAACTCACTGCAGCAAAAGGTTAAGGTGTCGGCAAATTGATCACCCAAAAGCGATTCCATACCTTCAAGTGCACCTTCATCTATTGTGATCGTCGTCATGTTTATCCCTTGATCAAAAACGTCATCATTTAAATCGCAACTCTAGCTGTTCATTGTAAAAAAGCAACCCTATGACCAGAGCTCATGTATAATAGCCATACTTTAATTGTATGCTAGAAGTTTAATATGGCTAGAGAACTGTGTTCGGGTTGTGGCTTTTCAGTCAAAACCTGCTTATGTAATGCGATAAGCATAATTAATAATAAACTAAAAATCATTATATTACGTCATCCTAGCGAAGAAAAAGTAACTAAAAACACAGCGCACCTGCTTAAATTAGGTTTAGCGAACTGTATTATTTTGAGTGGCGAGTCTGAGCAAGACTTTCCTGAACTCGCCTCATTGCCAACACAGAGCACGGCACTGTTGTATCCCGCCGATAATGCAATTATGCTTGATAAGTGCACTGATGCAACATTAGACTTTAAACAACAGCTTACTCATTTAGTGGTGCTTGATGGCACATGGAAAAAAGCCTACAAAATGCTGATGCTGACCCCAAGTTTGCAGCACTTCAAGGCTGTCAGCTTCGCCACTTTACCAAAAAACAAATACGTGATCAGAAAAGCACCTCGCGCCGATAGCTTGTCGACATTAGAAGCCGTTGCACAGAGCCTTAATTTAATAGAGCAGTGTAATGTTGACCCGCTTTATCACTTACTCACGGCGCTTGTTGAAAAACAAACTCAGCACATGCCTCAAGCAGTCAAGGCACGTTATTTATAATGCGAGTGTCTAAACGTTTAAGTGCGGGGTTTAGCCGCCAAGGTCCCGATTACCGTTTTGATGACCAAGTTGATTTTGACGATATTCGCGACACGTTCGGATTTCGTACCCTCGTTGTGGGTCATTGGGTTACCAAGCAAGAACGATTATTAGCTGCAAATTTAATTTATGACGCGCTGGCAGATCTCGCACAAATACTGTCATTACCGCCTGTGGCAATGGGCCTTCGTGGCAAACTGAATTTTGCTTTCGGTCATGGCGGTCAAAAAGGAGTGCAAGCACATTATAATGCACAAAGCCAAACACTTGCTCTGGCAAAAAATGCCGGAGGAGGAGCCCTCGCACATGAGTGGTTTCATGCCTTTGATCACCATATTTGCCAGCATATGTTCCCACACAGACAACCCATGCAGTTTTGCTCATCATTGTGGTTAACCCAAACACCTGATTTAACACACCCGTTAAATCATTTCCTCAATCAGTTTTTTCATCAGGTTTTTTTAGATACTCAAGGTAATAACCCAAACGAGTTCGTCACACAATCGATAGCCTTTGATAAACAACGACAGCATATTTATATGAGCATGCCAGAAGAACTTGCGGCACGGTGTTTTGAGCAATGCATTGCTGTCCATCCTGCAATTAAAAATAGTTTTTTAGTGAGTGGCTTAAATGACGGTGGTTTAATTTACCCAAGCATAGAGCATACATCACGCTGCTCAGACGCATTATTACGGTATTTTAATCAACTAGGTGTGCTTTTACATCGTGGCTAACATCGACCGACTTAAAGTTCTTGATCCACAGTAAATAATCGTCAGCTTCAAGCGGTTTAGAAAAGTAATATCCCTGCCCTATTTGGCAGCCATAACGTTGTAAAATGGCCAAGCTCTGCGGGTCTTCAATGCCCTCGGCCACCACTTTGGCACCGAGCGTTTTAGCAATATCACAGGTTGCTTTACAGATACTTTGATCATTTAACGAAAAAGCGAGATTAAGAACAAACTGCTTATCAATTTTCACCTCATCAAAGCCCAGTTGACTTAAATAAGCGAGTGAAGAGTAACCTGTACCAAAATCATCAATGGCGAGTTTCACACCAATTAAGCGATAATCGTCCAGTGTTATTTTTATATTTTTACTTTCTTCCAGGGTCGCTGATTCTGTTAACTCAAGCATCACAGAATCAGCACTTACACCTAGCTCATTTAACTTAGTAATAAACAGCACAGGTAAATCTTTATTGAGCAAATCTTTTGCCGAGATATTAATAGAAATGACATGCTCAGGTATTAACTCACAAAACCTTGCTTGCCATTCTATGCCTTTCGCAACGACCCACTCGGTAAGTTGATTAATGACCCCTGAGGACTCAGCAATCGGAATAAAGGTATCAGGGCCGATTGCTCCAAGTGCAGGGTGATGCCAACGAAGTAGCGCTTCGCAACCAACAATATCACCCGTTTCTAAACATATCTGTGGCTGAAAATGTAAGTTTAATTGGTCTTCTTCAATCGCTAATTTTAATGATGCGGCAATGAGCAGCCTTTGCTCAGAGAGTCTCGCACTTTCTAAATCAAACATACGCCAGCGCTCACCTTGCAGGCGCTTTTCACTCATAGCTTGAATCGCGCACTGTAGAATTTGTCTGGCGGTATTACCATGTAAAGGATAATGGGCAACACCAATATCAACACTATCAACTAATTTTACATTGTTATGCGTGATGCCCTCTTCAAACACTCCATGAATCAAACAAGCAAATTGCTCTATATGACTCAGTTCCAACTCCCCCATTACAACACAAGCAAAAATACTGTCATCAACGCGTGCTATCCAGACACCTTGATCAACATGGGTTTCCAGCCTTAAAGCATTAATCGATTCAAGCTGTTGGGTAAGTACATCCAGCGTAGTCACAATGCAGTTATTAGCATGCTCATAGCCAAATGTTGCTCTGGCATTTACCAAGACATGGGGCCTGAACAACATCACAGAAAAATGTTGTTTGTGCGCTACTTTTTTCATTATTTCACTCAGTAGCAATTGTTTATTGGGTAATTTTGTATCCGCATCATGTGTCATTGAATAATTAAATGATGAAATTCTGTGTCTATCTTTAAGTAACAACAATGAACTAATAGCTAACGATGTGAATAATACAATGACATTTTGCATGGTGTGATTACCAACACCAAAGCCATTCCACACCAACCAACTAAACGCTTGAACAGACAACGTAAGCACCATTAATAATCTTAAACGCATACGCTCACCTTTTCCTTTATACAAAATAGTAATCGCAATACCTGCGAGCATTAAAAAGACGATACAACTAAAAATGTACGACGATTGCAGATTGAGTTGTGGCAATAACGAAGCCATTATTGCAGTAATAATTGACACACTTAATAAAGCGATCCACACCGATTTATAGTGACTTTTAAGTCTGTTTATTGCAGCAAAGTGATACAAAAAATAAGCACCAAAACACAATGCATACTGGTTTATAAGCCACTTAGCGCTCCACTCTAACCCGCTAACAAAAAAGCTCGTTAAACCATTATCTATCATAAATCCAATGGTCACTAAAACGAAGTAAGCATTTAACGTCAGATACTTAAAGCGTTTCGATATGAAGTAATACACCCCACATACAAACATGCATAAAACCAAGACACCCAAGATAGCGCCATACCCCAAAATTGTTTGGTGTAAATTAACTTCAAACGTTTTAGCTGAAACAACCCCGACTTCAATTGATATCGCATGCTCATGTTGGAAGTTAAGAAGTGCCCAGCGATTTTGACGATTGTGATCGACTAACCAGTGTGGTCGCACACTCGATAAGCTGACTAATGATGCCAATCTATCTTTATTTTGAATTTGTAATAAATCATCAAGAAGATAAAACTTTTTCCACGTTAAGTTGGGTTCAGCAATATACACAACGTAGTCTTGATTACTTGGTAACTTATTTAAGTCGATGACAAGCCAATACGAACTGTGTGCTTTTAAGCGAAGTGTTTTGGGTTCAAGCATATTTACTTTATGCTTATCGTCTAATTTCTGCTGCAGTGATTGGCTAACAATAAAAACTGGGTCGTCAGTGTTTATCAGCCAAACAGGGAGTTCAGCCGCATTTAAGGTCGCTGTAAAGGTATACAAAAAAAGACAACAAGTAGCAGTTACCAGCTGTTTATAAAACGTAAGGATGCACCTGCTGATTGAAAGCATTTTAGCTCCGTGCCATTAAACACCAGCTAAAAGTATGGGGGGGAACAGCGTAAATTGCCAACTTTTGGGAACGATTTGCAATTAAAGTACTGTGGCCCGAAGGCCACATAAGAAAAGCTTACTTATTATCGTCGCTAATACGACTCGCTACCGCCGAGTTTTGGTCTTTATATTTCGCATCTTTACGGGTATTGTAAGGATTTTCGGCTGGGCTGGTCATGGTCTCAAAACTCATCGCCCCTATTTTCATCATGGGTCTTAATGCCAAAGGCAATTTACCCGAGTTATAAAACTCAAGCACAATATTACCTGACCAACCTGGGTCAATTCGGTGTGCCGTTACGTGCACCATTAAACCAAGGCGAGCGAGTGAGGAGCGGCCATCTAACCAACCCACAATATCAGCGGGTAACGTAACTTTTTCATGCGTAATCGCCAAGGCTAATTCGCCTGGGTGAAGAAAAAAGGCTTCTTCTTCCGCTAACACGATTTCGTCGCTCATAATCGATTCCATCGCTTTATTAAGTTGATCTTTCGGACCGCTTAAATCAACGTAAGCTGCGGTATGATCTTGAAACACTCGAAACTTATTGCCTAAACGTAAGTCTACCGTCACCCCAGAAATCATGTCTTTACTCGGTGAAGGTTCTATAACGATACGACCCTCGTTAATATATTGCTGAATATGGGTATCTGATAATCTCATTTATTATTCTACCTAAAACAGCCAAACAGTTATTATCAACATGTTGCGCTGTAAAAATTATCTTGCTTCACGTTAGTTCATGCATTTAATGCAATCAATAAGCGTTAAAGCTCACAGTATGCTGGGATTATTGTGACACAAAACTCACTTATCAAGTTAGTCTTACAGACATTTCTTCATGAATTAATTTTTTTATACTCATTTAAACCGTTAAGAATAACTTTTACGCTTAGTATGGGGTGAAATGATTTTTTTAATACAATGAATGTATAACAAGACGTGACATAAGCTGAGAAAATATGAACCTTCAAATACGTTAACGAGTTCGTACTCTCGCGATCTTAGTGCGCAAAATAGTAAATAAGCCGCTCAGAGAGCGGCTTTCATGTCTTGGGAGATAACGTGTTGTTTAAAATCTGTAGCGTGCACCAATTGCGTAACGAGCGCCGTATTGACGAGCAAACAAAAACTGCTCTTCGTAACGGCCATAACCGCGCTCGGTTTCATTATTGAGGTTAATTCCCTCAAAGAACACCGTCATGTTTTCGTTTATATCGTAGTTTACGCTTAAGTCCCACTGCCCGAATGTGTCACCAAACTGTGGTGGTGCATCCGCTGAGCCTTGTGATTGACCAACACCAATCAAGTAAGCGTCACGCCATGCGTAGGTCACTTTTACCGACAAACCGTCTTTGTCATAGAAAGCTTGGAAGTTTGCAGAATTACTCAAACCTGGTAGTGGCGACTGTTGTGTTAGGCTGTCTACGTCAAATTCAACATCACCATCAACAAATGTCGCGTTCACACCTAAGCCAAAGCCGCTTTCACCAAACAAGTGCTGTATCGCAACCTCTACACCATCAACTGACTTACTGTCCGTGTTTTGCGGCTGGGTAATATTCCACACTATTAACGGGTCTGAACTACTTGGTTCTATTTCACCATCAGCATTACCATAGCCAAGGGCAATCATTTCGTTAAAAATGGCTTTGCTTGTGACTTGCTCATTACGCGCTTCAATAGCCGCAATGGCTTCTTGATAACGCGGCCCGTCTAAAATATCGTAAAGGCCATCGATTGTCGTTTCAGTGATTTGACGTTGAATAAAGTTATCCACGTCTTTTTTAAAGTAACCAACAGACGCATAGCTACCTTCGCCGTAGTAATATTCAATAGACACATCCAAGTTTGTAGACTCAAATGGCAACAGGTTCGTGTTACCTTGCCCACCCGTGCGAGCACCCGGTTTTGGACTGCCGGTCAGGCTGCGTCCACCCGCTAAATCGCCCAAAGGAGCTCGAGCCATCGTTTTACCCCACGAAACACGGCCAACGAGTTCATCGGTTAACTCTACTTTTACATCAATATTAGGTAACCAAATATCATAATTGCCTTGTTCTTGGTAAAAGTTATCGGTGCCGCCAGCTTCATATTGCATGATCCACTCTGATTCACTCACCCAATTCACTTGTTGTTCAACACGTTGGCGTACCGTGCTGGTGACATCTGTTTCTTCATAGCGAAGCCCAGCATTAATTTGTACAAAGTGATTAGCGACATCAAATTCCCACAACGTATTCACGTAGACGCTTTGCGTTTTCTCTTCAACATAACTTTCACTGTCAATGCCATCGAAAAAGGGATCGATTGAATAGTAGTTATCACCTAAAAGATCTTCGTTTAAGTAAGCGAGTTGCCGGGCTAAAGCCTCTTCAAAACTGTAGGTATAGTAATAGTTCGGTTGTAAATCACTGCCTCCCCCCTCAAATTGATCTAACATGTCACCCGTTTCCTTGTAGGTGAACATGCCATCAGGAAAGATTTCTGTGAATGATGGATTAAAGCCAGGACCCCCTCGCAAACCACTCCATGCAGTGAACCCACCCATGGTTTGTTTTGTATGTGCTGCACCAAATTTCACTTTTACCAATGGGATTTCAAAACGCTCATTAAACCAATGTGTATGCAACTGCGCTTGCTCAACGTTCGACTCACCCGGAGAGTAAATAAACTGGCTGAAATTTGAGTCAATCTCGCTTGGGTCTAGTACCGTAGTCCCGTTGTTCCAATTAACGTAAGCATGCGGGATCTCACCTGTACGGTAATCGTAAACCTTACTACGCAATTGATCTGAACCGAGGATGATTTGCCCCGATGAACCTAATCCGTCATCAGCACCGTTGTCTATTTCATTTTTAGAGTCGTGGTAGTCGAACTCTACTTCCCATTCATTGTTAATTTGCCACTCTAGGTTTAAACCAATTGAGCGTGCTTTAACTTCAGTGGTTTCTCGATTTGCTGTGAATGAGCCATCGTTGCCACTAATATCAGCGAATAATGCAGTACCGTTTTCATCCAGCTCATAGCGATTGATGTTACCACCGAACTCGTTCCAGATACCCCAACCAACGGTATTAACGCCTGTGATTGCTCGGCTTGCTGTGTAATCAAGCGTAGCAACAAAGTTATCAATGGGCGCATACTGCAAAGTCACTTGACCATTTGTACGTTCACGTTCTGCATCCGCAATGCTGTAGTTCATATCTTTCGGGAAGAAATGATTACCAACACGTTTACCTTCGCTGTCGACTGCACGCGGGTCGATAAATGCCCCCTCATCTAGCGTCGGTAAATCGACATTGGCTTGCCAACCCTGAATATTGGCATTTTGCTGTTGAAAATCACGCTCTTGATGAGAAAACGATACCGCAAAACCAACAGAATCTTCAGCGTAGGTATTACTGTACATGGCAGAAAACTCAGGAGTTACATCATCACCTGCCTCGTTTGACGAATCGTGAATAGCCTTAATTGAGGAACTAAATTTTTCACCAGGGCTATTCAATGGGCGAGTCGTGATAATATTGACCGTCGCCCCCAAGCCCCCACTTGGCACATCAGCTTGACCTGACTTAGCCACTTCGAGCGCACTGACACCATCTGCGGCAATATTTTCAAGTGCGTAAGAGCGGGTATAACCCGTCCCCGGCATTTGACGTCCGTTTAACATGATAAGATTAAACTCAGGGCCAAATCCCCGTACTGTGATTTCACTCCCCTCGCCATTCGAGCGGCTGACAGAAACACCCGTTATACGTTGTAATGACTCGGCCAAATTGGTGTCGGGAAATTTACCCATTTCTTCTGCTGAGATGGCATCAATCACTCCCGTTGCGTCTCGTTTCATGTCCATGGCACGGATCATACTGCCACGAATACCTTTAATCTCGATGACTTCGATTTCGTTATCAACTTGCTGTTGCTCATCTTGAGCATACGCCATTGAGAGATTGCCAAACCCTGTTGTCAGGATCATTGCGATTGATGCTGCAAGAGGTGTTTTAATTAATTTTGTGCTTTTCATGATTACCTGCTTTTGCAAAAAATTGTCATGTAAAATGGGTGCTGTTTTGTGTGCACCCTAGCCTGTTGTCAGATGAAATTATGGGTTTGTAATCACGGCATTATCAATACGATAGACCGCACCTTCTCCCATGCCCCACGAGGGAAATACCATGACAACGTCTATTGCACTAATATCAAGACCTGCACTGAGCAAGTCAGACAATGTATAGGTGTAAGTTTGCCATTCCCCGACCACAGGCTCGACGCCTTCTTGGCTTGCACTTAGCGCAAGCTCAACAGCTTGACCTGCATCATTCGATTCGATTTTGAACAACCACTGCGCATCTTGATTGCTGGCATTTGAAACCAGTTTCATTTCAAAACGAACAACCCCTTCAGAAACCATATGAGAAGCATCAAAACTCACGCCATCAGCAGCTAAAAAGCCCATAACAGTAGCTGTTGCACCTATTTTAAACTCAGCTACAGCACCATGCGCTTCATCATCCGTTTCAACTGTTGGTGTACTGCCTGCGCAGCAATCCCAAATACTCCATTGCTCAGCGACATTATCAGCAAATAATGTGAGATCAGACTGTGGTTCTGGTGCATAAATACGTGCATTATCTACACGATATACAGCCCCTTCACCTTGACCCCAAGCAGGGAAAATCATGATCACATCAATAGCGCTGACATCTAAGCCTGCTTGCAGCAACGTACTAATAGGGAAAGTATAGGTTTGCCATTCACCCGCAACAGGGTCAACCCCCTCAACACTGGTGTTCAGATTAACCTCCACAGCGGTTGTACCGTTGTCTGATTCAACTTTTAGCAACCACGCTGCCTCTGGTGTGCTCGACAGAGATATCACTTTCATTTCGAACTGCAACATCCCCTCGTCCACAAGCGCTGTCGCATCAAATTGTGAACCACTACCACCTGATGATGTCCGGTTGATAAAGCCCATAACTGTCGGTTGAGCACCGATAGAAAACTCTGCTGTTACCCCGTGAGCCTCATCATCCATGACTTCAATTGGCGTTGAGCCACCACAACAATCCCACAACGGCCAGTCAATGTTCGTTTCATCTGTGAATAACGTTAATGAAGGTAAAGAGGTCGATGCGCCGTTTGTAATTTCAACATTATCAACACGATAAACTGCACCCTCACCTTGACCCCATGCAGGGAAGATCATGATGACATCAATAAGTGACACATTTAATCCTTCATCTGCAAGTGCTTGCAGTGGAAAGGTGAAGGTTTGCCATTCACCGACGACTGGTTCAGCACCTTCAGCACTCATGTTAAGGTTCATTTCGACTGCAGAACTGCCCTCGTCACTTTCTATTTTAAAAAGCCAAGGAGCATCTGGCGTGGCAGGTAATGACATGATTTGCATATCAAATCGTACGTAACCATCCTCCAACATAGCACTTGCATCATAAGGTGAAGCAACACCATTTTCGTCAGTGATAAAGGCTTCACGACTAATAAATCCATTCACTGTTGGCTGCGCACCAATATTAAACTCAACTACTTCGCCACGCTCTACATCTTCAACAAGGGCGGGTGTAGAACCACCACAGCAATCCCATGCAGGCCAATTTGGATTGAAGCTACCATCAAAAATGGTAAGCGGCGTAACCGTGCCATCGCTTGGCGGCGTCGGGGCTGGTGCAGCACCTTCTACCAGTGCACCTTCTACGCTGTCATACCCTGGGCGGACAGTTTCACAGCCTTTACCCGTGTCTGGATTTTGAGCACACTCATAAACTCGTACATAATCAATTTCGAACGCTTGACCATTTTCGAATGCACTCGTATCTATGCCCGTCGCATTAACGTTTTCTGGCCAATCACCACCAACTGCAAAGTTTAATATCAAGTAAAACTCTTGATCATAGGGTGAAGCATCCCAAAATGTCGTTAGTTCACCCGTTGTTTGGTCGAAATATTCTGAATACCATCCTTTATGCTTTAGCGCTAGCGCTTCGCCGCTGGCGTTATAAAGCAGTTCAGACTTTCGCTGAGTCGCGTAGAGGTAGTCATCAACATACCAGCGAATTTCTCCCTCTTGCCATTCTATTGCATAGGTATGGAAGTCATCTGCAGGGTTTGACGCCTGATCAAAGGTATACGCTTTGCCGCTTTGATCGTTATTTGGCCACTCTTTACCATAATGCAATGTTCCGTAGATGTTTGATTCTAGACCATCATCGGTAGGCACTTTAAGGTTCACGGCTTCAACAATGTCAATTTCACCAGAGCGGGGCCAACCGCCGTATACTTCGTCTGTGGGCATCATCCAAAAGGCAGGCCATGCACCTTGACCACTTGGCAGTTTAGCGCGCATTTCAAAGCGTCCGTATTTAAAATCAGCTTTATAGCGAGTATTTAGACGTGCTGAGGTATACGGTTTAGTCGCACCTTCCTCTGCGGGCAGTGCAACAATATTTAGAATGCCATTTTCAACAAAAGCATTATCTTTGTTGTCGGTGTAACATTGTTTTTCGTTATTACCCCCACCGGCACAATCAACTTCGAAGTTCCATTTACCATCGTCAATTGAATCGCCATTAAAGTCATCCTCCCATATCATCACCCAATCAGAAGTGGGTTCACTTGGGTTGATAGTGTCGATTTTTGTTTCTGTGGCAGAGCCACCGCAGCCAGCTAATGTCGCTACAGAAAGCGCCATCGCAAGTTGTGTTATGTGTGTTTTAATTCTGTTCATTACATTGAACCCTAACATGAGTGTTTGTTAGTACTCAGCTGATCGGTATAAGTATTTTTTTAATCAGCCAATTGTAAGCGCTTACATTTAAGGACAAATAAAAAGCCAAACAATGTAAGCGCTTACAAAAGCGTATGTCAGGGTTGTAAAAAGGTCAATAAAATATTAACAAAAATCGAACATTTGTGTCTTTTAAGTAGACAGAAAACACTCTAAAGGGCAGTAAATGCACTGATTAAGCACAAAAACACAAATACCTCATTGTCACAATGAGTAATAAACAACAAGAAATTAACATTTTTTTCTGTGTTTAATCTTCTGTTATCAGTATTTCTACCGAACTATTTTGTGTTTGCTGGTAATGCAAGCTGCTGGCTAGGACACGTGCAGCATTTTTGTAGGTAGCGCTGATTGATGCTGCATTATCTCGAGAAATTACCTGCCCTTGCTCCGAGCTTTCACGTATTTCAATCGCAAGAGGGATGTTGGCTAATACAGGCACACCATGGCGGTGGGCTAATTTTACAGCGCCATCTTTGCCAAATACATGATTGGGTTCGCCGCAATGACCACATAAAAAGTAACTCATGTTCTCAATAAGACCCAATACTGGAATATTGACCTTATTAAACATAGCAATCCCCTTTTGTGCATCAGCTAGGGCTAAATCTTGCGGTGTTGTAATAATTACAGCGCCACTAGCAGGTACTTTTTGACTCATGGTTAGTTGAATATCACCGGTGCCGGGCGGCATATCAACGATGAGGTAATCAAGTTCACCCCAATCGGTCTCATTCATAAGTTGATTAAGCGCCCCCGATGCCATAGGGCCTCGCCACACTGTTGCATCATCACTCGGCACTAAGAAACCAATTGATTGCGCTTTCAAATTATGTGCTTCAAATGGTAATAAGTTTTTATTATCCAGTGTTTTAGGCTCAGCACCCTGCAGACCTAAAAGTAAAGGGATCGATGGGCCATAAATGTCAGCATCTAAAATCCCCACTTTAGCTCCCTCTTGCTCAAGTGCTGAGGCAAGATTCACAGCCGTTGTCGACTTACCCACTCCCCCTTTGCCAGATGCAACAAGTACAATCTGCTTAATCTGCTTAAAGCAGCATTGGTTGGGTAATGACACCTCGGCGTCGATGCTCACCGATGTTGAGAGCTTATTGCTAACAAACTCTTCGATTTGTGCTAATTCTCCCTTGCCAGCAAAGGGTAATTCCAGCTTAACCTTAAAGCTTTTGTCGGTATTTATTGTTATTTCTTTTACCCATTGGGCTTCAATCCCAATCGCAAATGCGCTGCTTCTATAAGCAGCTAACGCATCAAGTAGCGGTTCTTTTTCAGCCGATTTACCAGAGAATAATTTTGACAGTCCAAACATAGCAATAAAATAGCGTTTCTTTGATGAAAAGTGCTTCGGAATTATGTAACATTCAAGGCATTAAAACCAGACAATTAGATAATATCATTGCGTTGTTTTGTATATAGGCAACTCGCAATGAATTAAATAATGATATTCATGCATTTTTGCAACGAACTATCCTCAATTCGGAATGATTATGGCACAGCGAAAGATCCTGATTACTAGCGCATTACCTTATGCCAATGGCCCGACTCACTTAGGTCATTTATTAGAATACATCCAAACTGATATTTGGGCGCGTTTTCAAAAGCAACAAGGTCATGAGACCTATTACGTGTGCGCAGATGATGCTCACGGCACCCCCATTATGCTTAATGCGCAGAAACAAGGGATCACGCCAGAGGAAATGGTTAAAAATGTCAGTGTAGAACGCCAACGCGACTTTGCTGATTTCAACATAGAATTTGATAACTATCACAGTACTCACAGCGAAGAAAACAAGCAGTTAAGCGAGCTTATTTATAACCGCTTAAATGATGCGGGCCACATTAAGAAGCACACTATTTCTCAGCTTTTTGATCCAGAAAAAGGCATTTTCTTACCTGACCGTTTTGTAACAGGTACTTGCCCAACGTGTAAGTCTGAAGATCAAAACGGTGATAGCTGTGACGCATGCGGTGCAACATACAGCCCAACTGAACTTATCAATCCACGTTCTGTCATGTCGGGTGCGGAGCCTGTGTTAAAAGACTCTGAGCACTACTTCTTTGACTTGCCAGCCTTTGAAGACATGCTAAAAGAGTGGTTACACTCTGGCACTATCCAACAAGAAATGGCTAACAAGTTAGACGAATGGTTTGCAGATGGCCTGCAGCAGTGGGATATCAGTCGTGATGCACCTTACTTTGGCTTTGAAATCCCAGGTGCTCCAGGCAAATACTTCTACGTATGGCTAGATGCACCCATCGGTTACATGGCCAGCTTTAAGAACCTATGTGACAAGAAAGGCATCGACTTTGATGCGTTCTGGCGTGAAGACTCAGAAGCCGAACTTTACCACTTTATCGGTAAAGACATCATTTACTTCCACAGTTTATTCTGGCCTGCCATGTTAGAAGGGGCAAACTTCAGAAAACCAACGAATGTATTCGCTCACGGCTTTGTCACCGTAAATGGCGCAAAAATGTCTAAATCTAAAGGCACTTTTGTAAAGGCACGTACTTATCTAGATAATTTAGACCCTGAATATCTCCGCTACTATTACGCGGCAAAACTTAACAACGGTATTACTGATTTAGATTTAAACCTTGAAGATTTTGCCCTGCGTGTAAATTCAGATCTGGTTGGTAAAGTGGTCAATATTGCAAGCCGTTGTGCTAGTTTCATCACCAAGAAATTTGACGGGAAACTAAGCGACACAGTGATGGATGAAGCGTTACTAAGTGAATTCCAAGCGGCATCAGACAGCATTGCTAATCATTACGAGAATCGTGACTATAGCCGTGCTATTCGTGAAATTATGGCGCTTGCAGACAAAGCCAACCAATTTATTGATGCTAAAGCTCCTTGGGTGTTAATTAAAGACGAAGCAAAACAACAAGAAGCGCATGACGTGTGCTCACTTGGCCTCAATATGTTCCGTGTGCTTATCACCTACTTAAAGCCTGTTTTACCAGGAATGGCTGCCAATGTTGAAGCCTTTTTAAATGACGCATTAACATGGCAAGGTGTGCAAACAGCACTTGTGGGTCATGCTATTAATAAGTTTAAACCGTTAATGCAACGCGTTGAAATGGATAAAGTAAATAAAATGATTGAAGAATCAAAAGAAAGCCTCGTCGCTGAAAAAGACAAGATTGATCCTAATAGCCCATTAGCGAAAGAGCCAATCAGCCCTGAAATCGAATTTGATGATTTTGCTAAAGTTGATTTACGTGTAGCGAAAATTGCAAAAGCAGAACACGTTGAAGGTGCTGATAAATTATTAAAATTGACGTTAGATTTAGGTGGCGAAACTCGCCAGGTATTCGCCGGTATTAAATCTGCGTATGCGCCTGAAGACATCGAAGGCAAGCTGACCGTTATGGTAGCGAACCTTAAACCACGTAAGATGCGTTTTGGTATGTCTGAAGGCATGGTGTTAGCAGCAGGCCCTGGCGGCAAAGAAATCTATATTCTTAACCCTGATGAGGGTTCAGAGCCAGGCATGCGTGTCATGTAAGGTAAAACCTTATTGTAAAAAAACCGTTGTGTGCAAACACAACGGTTTTTTTATATTCGGCATTTATGTTTTTGGGCATGCGGGGTGTTCGGTTAATACTTGGGTAATAATTTGGCCAAATACTTGGTGCTGTTGCTCAGTAATAGGGAAAGAGGCGCTGTAAGAAAGCGTATCGGCAAGCTCTCCGGTAATAATTTCATAAAAGGTCATCGCAGTTAGCAAATGCCCAGCATCCGAGGCATGATTACCGTCACTATGGTATAAATTCACTTCTGGTAATCTTGCTATCGCTTTGTCCCACACTAAACCGATGGGCGCAACACAGCTCGTTTCTTTATCACTAATGGATAAATGTAACTTATAAACCGCTTCACCTTCTTTGCTATCCCCCCTTTGTGGGTGTTCAGGGAATAGAATTGGCGTGATTCCCAGCACTTTTGCATTCGCAATTAGACGCTCGGTTTCTGCCGTAGAATAATTTACAGATCCCGATTGAGAATACTTTTGCCCTTGAAAAATCGCATGACTCCACTTGTTTTGTTTTAGCTTTTCGATATTCCCGGGTGAATTCACTATTTCATCCAAAAAACGGCCACTCACCGTGAGGGTCGCAACCTGACTATTACTTAACTCACTCGAAATTAACTGCTCAAGCAAGGTCGCAAGTTTTGCGCTATGACTATTGCCATAAATGATAATGTTATAATCAGCACTTGCGCTATTATCAACAATGTCGGTGCTATTATTAGGAAGTGAGCTGTCAGGCTCGGTTGCGATTGGGTTTTCAGTCTTTGAACTCGAACCACATGCAACTAACCCAACAAAACTCATCAATAAAAAGTAAACAATAAAAGGCTTAAATCGTTTGCTGTCCGTCATTGATTATTCCTTATTTAGACGTATCATTTTTCATGTAGTCAATATTGAGACACAAAACGATAAATAGCCAATTTTTATCTGACGCTTACTCACACTTAACTATTTCATCTTCAGGGTGCTAAATATAAATCTTTAAGAAACCGCTCTTTGCGGGGTAAGTAATGATCATCATAATCAAGCGACACCAGCACCCTTTTTGCTTTTCCTAACAGCTCACTACGCGGCACTAAACCGATTACACGCGAGTCTGCACTGTTATCACGGTTATCTCCCATCGCTAAATACATATCTGCAGGGATAACCACTGGCGCAAAATGCTGCATCACAGAGGGGGTCTTCGACACCTGAATTGCATGTTTAATACCCGCAAGATTTTCTAAATACGTTTGCTGCCCTGCTTCATCATCCACTAGCGAGTAATCAAGTGCTTGACCATTAATAATCAATTTATTATCAACTAACGTAACCGTATCACCCGGCACTGCAATCACACGTTTGACTAAGCGGTTATTAGCAGCAGTTGAATCAAATACAATGATATCGCCCGCTTTTGGCTCATCAAGGCGCGCCAGTGAGATATGACTAAATGGTAACCGTAAATCATAGGCCATTTTATCGGTTAAAATACGGTCTCCCTCAACAATTGTCGGTTTCATAGACCCTGTGGGTACTTCATACCAATCAGCAACAGCACTCCTAAATACACTCATTAAGCAGATGAATACAATCAATGAACGGTTATTTTTCCATACGTTAGCAAGCCAATTCATATTCGTTCCTTCTGTTGTTAGTTTCATTAAGAGTCTTTGCCGTTCAAATTAGTTCTTAGCTAAATGTAACGAAATACTTCAAAGATAAAAATATCATACATGGTGTTAAAAATATTTGACACAATCAACAATGAGTAGTTAACTTAACACCAAGTCAAATATTTTTTACACTGGATGATAAAAGATGAGCTACAAAGAACTGACAATTTGGGGCACGTTGGGAGTGACTATTGGTTTGTTAATTTATTACCTTACTGGTATTAACTCATTACAAACAAACGGAAACCTAAGCCAAGATACAATGGTTTCTTACTTATATAAGGTCGTAATTACTGCGGTGATACTCGAAATTATTATGCAATCAGTGCTTGCAGGCATTAAGCACAAAGAAGCAGATTTAGGTGATGATGAGCGCGATAAACTCATTGAACTTAAAAGCGCTAAGCTTGGCCATTGGTTAACTTCAGCAATTATTTTAATGTGTGTATTTTTAGCCACTCAAATAGAGCGTGTATCTGGTCGCATGTTATTACCTGAAGTTTCAGATTTATATAATATAATGCACTACCTCATTATAGGCTTTTTGATCAGTGAGATTATCACGACAGCCAGTAAGGTGTATTTCTATCGAAGAGACAGCTAATGAAAAAACAGCTCAGTAATACTATTCGAGAATTACGATTTCATCACAATGAAATGACGCAGCAAGCTCTGGCCGAAGCCGTCGGTGTTTCAAGACAAACAATTGTCGCCATTGAAAAAGGCAAATATTCCCCTTCACTTGAAGTGGCTTTTAAGATTGCTCAATTGTTTGATAAGAAACTCGATGACGTTTTTTCTTATCAATAGCACGCTTGCAATAAAAAAGGTTAGCATGCAGCTAACCTTTTTTATTCTATTTAAGACTGTTGATTTTTAAACTGTGCTTTCGCTTGTTCAACTTCGTCATTACTGATACCTACTGACTCAGCCGCTTCTTTTATTAAATGGGGTTGTGTCATAACCAACGCCATCAGTTGTTGAAGTTTTTCGGGCGGGATCCCGAGTTGCTGAACTAAGCCCATAGCCATCATTGGGTTTTCCATAAATGCTTGAAAAAGCTCACGTACTTTTTCGTCACTCACGTTATGCTCTTTCAGCATTGCGATAATTGGGTTCATACTAACCTTGATTAATTTACTGCTAATAAGCTCAATAATGTGGGCAATTTTTCGTTATTCAACCAGTAGCACCACTTTACCCGAATTTTCATTATTATCTAAAATGCGGTGAGCCTCAGTTGCATCCTGCCAATGCAGGGTTTTATATATATTAAAGTCAAATTTACCCGCAGCGAGTTCGCCATAAAAGCGAGCTATAAACTGTGCTTTTAGTTCACGTTTAAAAGCAATAGAGCGGTTTCTAAGTGTAGAAGCATGAAATGAAATACGTTTACTCAGCAAACGTGCGAAATCAACCTCAGCAAAGCGCGCATCTAAAAATGCCAACATCACAATTTGGCAATCCATTGCAGCAACAGCAGCATTTTTATTTAAATAATGCCCTGCAACGGGGTCGACAATTGTATTTGCTTGTAACTGATGTGTCTTCATATACTCCACAAAGTCGGTGGTTTTATAATTTATACAGTGATCGGCACCCAACTTTTTTGCATGCGCGCATTTTTCATCGCTCCCCGCAGTAATGACTACCTGAGCCCCAATAGCTTTTGCCATTTGAATAGCGGCACCACCCACACCACTTGCACCAGCGTGTATAAGTGCAGTTTGCCCAGCTTCAAGCTTGCCAAATTGAAATAACGCCGAAAATGCAGTGAGATAAACTTCACTCACCGCAGCCCCTTCAGCCATACTCATTGAGTCAGCAAGCGGCATCACCTGTGCTGCATCTACCGCAACATACTCACTGTATGCGCCTCCGGCACACAAAGTAAAAACGGGTTTATTAAGCCAATCAACCTCAACGTTTTCCCCTTGTGCGACGACAGTGCCAGCACACTCTAGACCTAAAATCTCACTGTCGCCTTTAGGAGGTGGGTATTTATCTTGCCTTTGTAAACAGTCAGCACGATTAACGCCTATTGCGGCGACCTTAATCAGTACCTCATCGTGTTTAATATTCGGCTTTTCAATTTCTGCAAACGTTAACTGTGAATTTTCGTGCTTAATATAACGCATAACACCTTCTATTTAATTCGCTGCCAGATTTCAGCTTCCACCAATTTACCATTTTCATATAAAGTATGATGCCATAAATCACCGTCTACTTTGTAATCAAATGCCATGGTTTTACCTTGTAATGAAGGCACATTACCATAAGAAAAAGTCTCGATAAATTGCTGGTCTTGCAAAACATATTTGCCGCCACCCGCATAATGAAAATTGCCATTTTTCTGCGTAATATAACTAAAATGAGTATCGGTAATTAGCTTTACCGAGGTTAATTCGGGTGCTTTTGCCGTAACATACCCTTCCTTTGTCGCATACTTTCCTTCAACAAACTGCCAACTCCCCACCAGCGGGTTCGCATTCGCGAATGAGGCTAGCAACAAACTTGAAATGCCGAATATTTTTAGCATAGTGTACTCCCTTAATTGTTCGTATTAGCATACGCCAATACCGGATCCTGATGAAGGACTACGTGGTTGAGATTTTTTCACCCCTGTTTTGCTCTCATTTCACTAAATCGCCACGATTGTTTATACGGATACACATCCAATAATTGTCCCTCATTAATAGCCGCTTGCAGTCGCTGCCACATAGCAACACTGAAAATGTCGTGATGCACAGCATTAAAAAATGAAAATGCCGTTTTATTTGCACTGAAAAATACCTTGAATTGGCTCGGAAACACATCGTTTTCAGCAATATCAAAGTAACTCTCGCTGCTTAACTCTTCTAACGAGTCAGCACTTTTTGGTAACTCTCGAAATTGACACGCCGTCATCGGGCAAATTTCATCGTAATCATAAAACACCACTCTTCCCCAGCGGGTCACACCAAAGTTCTTCATCAACATATCGCCTGGAAAGATATTTGCACCTGCCAGCTCTTTGATTGCTTTACCATAATCAATCATAACAAGTTCAAGTTTTCGTTCATCACACTGATTAATATATAAATTAAGCGGTGTCATTTTCCGTTCAACATACACATGACGCAAAATAAGCGCATTACCCGATATAATTAAACTGTCGCCAATTTGGCGCTGCATCGTAGTGAGTAATTCTTCACTAAATCGACTTAAATCAAACGCTAAATAACGAAATTCATGGGTATCAACCAAGCGCCCCACGCGATCGGCTTGCTTTACAAAGTCGTATTTCGCCATGACATGTTGTTTAGTGGCGGTTTTTGGTGCGCTAAATTTATCTTTAATCACTTTGTACACATAATCAGAGCCAGGTGTCGTAAATACCAACATCACCATGCCAGGCGTACCTGGAGCAATAATGTATTTATCATCAGGAGGGCTATTTTTAGTGGTATCAACTTTATAGCGATAAAACTCGGTTTTGGCATGCTTGATAAATCCTATCGCGTTAAATAACTCAAAACGTTGCTTATGGGGCATCAGCACGCTGAGGTAATCAACGTAACGCGCAGGTTGGTCGGTGTCGACCATAAAGTAGGTTCGCGCAAACCCAAATAGCAGACTAAGTTGATCGGCACCCATCATGACAGCATCAATGTGCAGCCCTTTTTCACTATTTAGTAAGGCTATGGCAAACGGCATATTATCACCATTTTTAGCAATGCATCGCCCAATGATGTAACACGCTTTATTTCTGAAAAATAATGAATTAGCGTATTCGATATACCCATCATTCAGTGCTAACAGCTCATAAACCTGTGGGCACTGTTTTTTTGCTCCTGCGATTAAAGTACGCTGCAAAATGTCAATATCATCAGTGAAATGTGCATAATCGGAGCGAAATACATGACGACTCACAAGGGTTTTTATCGCATTTTCAAAACCACTTTGTAACGAGATCCGACTTACCAGAGAATCAAACGGACGAGGCCCTAAGCGGTACCGTGCCTTTAAAACAAACAAATGAACATTACGGATTTTACGTGAGTCCCAAATAGCCCCAAATGTCGAGTTGAAAAACGTATGTGCAATAGGCTGGTTTTCGTGATTTTTCACCATTTCTGCATAAATTTGTTTTGCTAATAACCACAGAGCAGGATCGTTAACTTCGCTGTAAGCTATGATCTTTACAGCTTCACTTACTTTTTTTACTTGGCCTTCGTAAACCTGTAACCGTAACTTCATTGCTGTTTGCACTTGATGCCATTGACGTTGTTCAAACCGACTTTGTGCCCCTAAAGTGATATTCAAAAACTCTGCAAACATGGCCTCAAACCCTGCATACACAGCGCGGGCTAGTTTCGTGGCAATAATATTCTTTAGTTGTTCCGACTCTGTTTTTTTACGAAAAATTGCATCGTGTTGAGGCATTATTGATATCACTTATGCTGATTATTTTAGTTGCCGTGTTTACACACAATAGCAAGCACGCTTTAATTTAGGTAATTAATAAAGATAATAAATAAGATTGATCAGATGAATATTAGGCATGTCGACCTAAATCTATTGGTGTATTTAAATGTACTGATAGATGAGCAAAATGTATCAAAAGCAGCCAATAAACTTGCCTTAACGCAGCCTGCGATGAGCAATGCATTAAAACGGTTACGTGATTTATTTGACGATCCCTTGCTCGTTCGAGCCGCTGGCACAATGACACCCACAGCCAAAGCGCTGAGTCTCAAGCCTGAAATTGAAGCACTGCTAAAAATGGCCGAAGAAATCACGCAACCAAGTGAACTGTTTGACCCAAGCACTGCAAATATAACGTTTCGGATCATGGCAAATGATTATCTAGAATCAACCTTAATAGCCCCTTTTATCACCCAACAACTGGCGAAAAGCCCCGGCCTTAATTTTGATATTTTGAGTCCAAGCGACGTCAACTTACACGATATGGAAAAGGGCACAATCGATTTAGCTATAAACCGCTTTAATGGTTTACCCCGTTCATTTCACCAAGCCAGTGTCTGGCGCGATAACTATTGCTGCTTAAGTCACCCTGACAATCCTTATCTACAACAGCAAACGCTTGAGAACTACCTTGCACAAGAGCATATTTGGGTAAATCGGGCTGGCTGGGGGGTTGAAGCAGCGGTGACTAATAAATCTGGAAGTCAAAAATTAGGCTGGGTAGATGAAGCATTATGGCAGCTCGAACAAACGCGTAATATTCGTGTATTCACTCGCCATTACATGGTCGCAAGCTTGCTCTGCCAATCGCCTAAATTGATAGCCACGCTGCCTCGACGTCAAGCGATGTTGCTCGCAAAACACACCGATTTAGTCATAAGTCCAGTGCCATTTCAAATTGTTCCCATTGAAGTAAAAATGCTGTGGAGTCCATTATTACACCATGCAAACCCGCACCAATGGCTGCGTCGAGAACTATTAGCTTTTGCAAATACAGTGGCCGACAGGTAACAAATTAAGAATATTGATAAAATCAATATCAGTTATTGAAAACAACAATTTCATTAATAATGAGTGTCAGGCTAGAGTGAAGTTAAGCACATAAACAAAGAGAACTTGATATGGAAACTTCAGCACAATTCACTCAACAAGACGGCCTTTACATTAATGGTCAATTACATACTTTTATTGAACAGCAACTTTGTAAAAAAAGCGAAATTGCGTGTGACGAGATATACCAGATTCTTGCAACACTGGTTGATGAATTTGGGTGTCAGTGTCGTAAAACGAAACACCAAGCAGATGATGTTTTACCAACAGAAACACTGTTAACTGCCTACAGCTCTGTACGAACTCATCCACATTGTCATGTAGATGCTCAAACGACGACGGCTGTACTTGATGAGTATTGCTGCCAAGTACCGGCTATTTTAGTGGTTGCTCTTATGGATACGCTAACAGGTATTACAAGCGACGAGCCTGGTGCAAAGCACATTTACCAACGTGCCGCAGCACTGACAGGTAAACCATGCGTGTACGCCATTAATAGCGCACACGCTGCTTAATATGCGCATTACTTTGAGTTACTTATTCGAGCGATGATGCTTTTTGCAAAATCACTGCAATTAAGCATCGTCGCACCGGTGACATAGTCAGCCAAATCAAAGGTAAGCTCTTTTGCCAATAATGTTTCTTCCAGAGCTGATTCCACTTTTTGTGCAGCCTCCTGCCACCCCATAAAACGCAGCATCATTACTGCACTTAAAATACTACTGCTTGGGTTCGCCGTGTTTTCACCCGCTATCCGGTTAAAAGTGCCATGTGTTGGCTCAAAAAAAGCCACCTCATTATTTAAATTTGCTGCTGGCATTATACCAACGCCACCGACTTGTGCAGTCAACATATCGGCCAAATAATCACCATTTTGATTGGTGGTTACGACTACATCAAATTGTTCTGGTGTAAGCAACGCCTGCTGAAGCATATTATCGGCAATCACTTCTTTAATGACTAAATCGTCCTGATTGTCACGCTTTACTAGCAACCAACGGCCATTCTCATGGGCAACTGCATTAAACTCTTGCTCTGCTACCGCAAAGGCCCAGCGTTTAAACGCTCCTTCTGTAAACTTTAATACATTCCCTTTATGCACCACAGTTAAAGATTTACTTTGTTGTTTTAGTGCATAATTGAGTGCATATCGCATCAAACGCTCGGCCGCTTCTTTTGAGCTATTTTTAATGCCAAGCCCACACTGGGTATCAAAACGTAATCGTGTCACCCCCATTTCTTGACATAAAAAGTCGAGCATTCGCTCGTTGTCAATACTGCCAGCTTGCCATTCAATACCCGAGTAAACATCTTCTGAACTGTCGCGAATAACGGTTATGTGGGTTTTTTCAGGCTCTTTTAATGGTGAGGGTAAATGCGGATAACTGCGGATAGGCCGCATATTAACGAATAAATCCATTTCATGGCGAAGTGCGACGTTCAAAGAACGAAAGCCCCCACCCAAAGGAGTGGTTAGTGGACCTTTTATGGCAATTTTAAACTGCCTTACGGCATGGAGTGTTTCTTGTGGAAACCAATCTCCGTCGTAGAGTGCGGCCGCTTTTTCACCGTTAAACACTTCCATCCAGTGAATCCGACGCTCTCCCTGATAAGCTGCCTCAATAGCAGAATCAACGATACTTCGCATAACGGGGCTAATATCTTGCCCAACACCATCCCCTTCAATGTAAGCGATTACTGGATTGTCAGGAATACACCACTGGCCATTTTTATCGATGGTGATTTGTTCACCCTGCTCTGGCACTGAAATATGTTGATACTGCATCATAACGTTTTAGCAACTAGTCGGTTGATTATGCTTTGTGAGTATCTATTAATACCAAGATTTGTCTGCACTGTCTGCGTATGTATGGAAATACCCATTATTCAAATCATTAATGACACACTTTGTCTATTTCGTCTTCCATGGCCTTAAATAGCGAGGCAAACAACTGCGTGTCTAGCGTTACGGTGTCATTTTTTAATGCACTATCAACAGCAAGTGCTTTGATATAAAGCGTCTCGCACTCAAACATGTTGGCTGCGCCCTTTAACATGTGCACATTTCGACTTAAGCCTTCGATATCCATTTTTTTATATTGCTTACGCATATCGGCATATTGATTTTTAAGTCCTTTGATATAGTCATCCTTAAGCAGTTGGAATTCGTGTTCAGGTAGCTTTATATCAGCTAATTCATCGCAGTCTAGGTAACTGGCAATTTTATGACTAAATGCATTACGGTCTATGGGCTTTGCAATTAAATCGGTGAAACCTTGGTTCATGTAACGCTCTACTTCATGCTTCATCGTGTTCGCGGTTAAAGCAATAATGGGCACCGAGATCCCCGTCGCATGCATCATTTTCAGTGCTTCTTGACCATCCATAATTGGCATTTGAATATCAAGTAATATTAAGTCAAATGTGTTCTCAAGCGTTTGCTGCACGGCATCTTTACCGTTTTCAACCGTTGTGACTGTTAGCCCCATACGCTCTAAAATACGTGCAAATAAACGTCTGTTGTCAGGGTGATCTTCAGCGAGTAACACCCGACCTTTTAAATTTTCTGGCGCATCAAGTTTACTAAACGGAGAGGTTTCGACTAATCTAACTTCACTCATATCATTGAGCCAACGCGTATTGTCTGTTGTGTACACAGCGATTGTTAAAGTAAACTCACTACCTGAGCCAACGTAACTTTTTACACTGATATCACCATCCAGTTTTAGCGCTAAACTTTTAGAAATATTAAGACCCAAACCTGTGCCACCATACTGACGAGAAATACTCGAATCCGCTTGGTAAAAGGCACTGAATAACGACTTTTGTTCAGAATCTGTCATGCCAATACCGGTGTCTTTCACACTGATCGCTAAGGTATTATTCTCACAACTCACCGTAAGCGTTATTCGCCCAACCTGAGTAAATTTTAGTGCATTGGTCGTCAAATTTAATAATATTTGCCTTAATCGGCTAGGATCGGTCACGATGTAATCAGGCAGAGGGAATTGATAATCAACGCTAAATTTTAAGCCTTTATCACGTATTTGCTTACCAATAAGTGATTCAATATTCGCTATCGTGGCAAATAAATCGGTTTCAATTAGATCAATTTCAAGCTTATTCGCCTCTATTTTCGACATATCCAAAATATCATTAATAAGGCCGAGTACATGGCGACTATTTTGTAAAATGACACCGATGCCATGATTTCGTTCATGAGGCTTAATATCACCAAGCATAATGCCATCAGCATAGCCAATAATCGATGTCATGGGTGTGCGTATTTCGTGGCTAATATTGGCTAAGAAGCGACTTTTAGCTTCATTTGCGTCTCGTAATTCATCGGCTAATTCTTCAAGTTCAAGTGTTCTTAACTGTACTTTTTGCTCGAGGTTTTTATTAAGCTCAACATTGTCCTCATGCAACAACCTAAATTTATCAGCGACAGCAAACGCAAGTAGCATAGCATCCATCGCGGTGCCAATCAGTCCTAATAAATATAAATTCATCGACGTGGCAGGCAATAATCCTAAGTTTGTAAGATTACCCACCATGTTAGGCACCATCATGGCAACATAGGCCAGTACAAAATAACGTGCAGGTTTGAAGCCAATCAACATACAACGTACACCGATATACAAGCCTAAACACAAAGCGACACCCGTTACTAATGTTGACCAATAAAAACCAAAGCTAGGCCACACAACACAAAATGGGATCCCCAATGTTGCGATAACCCCGACAGTCAGAGACAGCTGCGCTAATTTCGGAAACGTTTCCTTTAACTTAAGGAGATTATTGTAAAATAAAATGTTGGTCAGTGGCGTGAGTGCAAAACCTAGCCAATGTAAGTGCGGGTTGTAATACCCAAACAATTGATCCGAAATATGAAAGAAATGACTCCATGCGAACACCCACGAAGCGGTGAATAAAGCATAATATAAATGCGTGACGTCTTTAGACACTAAATAAATTAACAGGTTATACAAACCAAGCGCTATACCGACCCCAAAACACAGCATGATGATTACATTTTCGAGCGTGATAATTTCGAAATAATCTTGATACGGCGTTAACACTAACTTTGCAGGAGTATAAAAATAATCGCTTTCAAAATGTGTGATCAACGTATAGCGCTTGCCTTTTTCAAGGTTTAGGCGGTTTCCATAGTGAAATGCAAATTGGTTTTTTTCGACGCCACCTGTCACAAAACTTCGTACAGGTTGAGAAACATCGGTTAGGTCATAAATCCGACTTTCTATTTTTGAAACCAAGGTATTGTAGGGGTACAGGACAAGGTCTTCGATATCACTTTGATTTTCTATATCGACAATCAACCAGTAACCGCCCCCAATAGAGCTGATACGTGATTGTGGCCTTTTTGAGGCACGCCAGCGTTTAATATCAGCCGCAGATTGAGGAAATCGATTGTCTCTCGCAGCTAATATTTGCCCGACATCATGTAGGTTCTGCTCAAAAGATGCGTCTGTATATATAAACGCTTGTTCGGCGCACACTGAATACGTTGAATAAAATAGAAAAAGCAAACTGCCTAAGAATAGCTTTAACCGCATTCACAGCGCCCCTAATAAACAAAAGTCATAAATCATCAAAATTGAAAAGCCACATCAAAGCCATAACGTCGCCCTTCTCCTTTAAAGTCTTCTAACATACCCAGAAATGAACTCAAATCGAATTTTAACTGACTGTACTCTGTATCAAATAGATTTTTTCCCCATAATATAAACGACCAGTTATCTACATCATATTTAAAGTGTGCATTAACAAGGCTGTAGCTTTCTTGACGGGCGTACGGGTTCATATTTTGATCAAAGTAAAATGCTGACTGATAGTCAACCATCACATTGGCTGAAAACGGGTTATTCATTAACCGCGTATCATACTGCAGCCCTGCCGATACATTCCATTTTGAAGTAAAAGGTAATTGATTATCGGTGATACTATTACCCAATGGATCGACATACTCTTCGTACTCTGCATGAGGAATATAGCCCACTGATAACTGCATAGCGAGTTGTTGGGTGGGCTGATAATTTATTTCACTTTCGAGACCATAAATTATAGAGTCGGCTACATTTTCAAGCAATTGAACAGGCGGCATTTGCGGTGTTTCAGAGGCTTGATTCATAAACACTTGCTGGTCATTATAATCATAATAAAACGCAGCCCAGCTCATTCGTAATCGTTGTTCCGGCCAATACGTTTTCAGGCCAACCTCATGGGCATTTAAACGCTCCTTGCCGTAATCAGCTAAGATTGCTTGTTCTTCAGATGATAAAAAGCCGCCATTATACCCGCCACTTTTGCTGCCATTAGCAAAACGATAATACAGGTTCGCTGTGTCAAAATACGTATAATTGAGAGCAAACTGACCGGTAATGCCATTATCGGATTGCTTATCAGAAACTGTGTAAAATGGCACTAAAACCCCTGCTAAATCATTGGGGTTGACTACCACATTTAAGGTTGATGTAGAGCTGTATTCAAGTGATTCATAATCGTAACGTAGACCTGCAGTGAGCAACCAACGCGTGGCTAATGGCACTTCAATTTGGCTAAATAGCGCTACGTTTTGTGTATCGATATGATTATCGTAATAAAATGTGGCCGTTAAATCTGCAGGCAAAATACCACGAAAGTCGCGTAAAATATCATTGATGTTATCTTGCTTAATCGTTTCATCAGCAAAATACACCCCACTGGTCAGCGTGTAATGAGTAAATTCATTAAGGACCCTAAACTCTTGACTGAATAAATGGGTGTCTAAACCTAACACTCCTTCGCATAACCTAGCAGGTGAGCCATCGCAATTAAATGCATGGCTTCGCTCTAAATTATTAAAACTACTTACGGAGGTCACCGTTGTGTTATCACTCGACTGCCAATTTAATTCGCCGATAAAGCCATAGCCGTCTGATTTATGCGGTGAGTCATTGTTAACACTCACAGTAAAAAAGTCGTCACTCCCATCGTTAAACCCAAAGCTATCAAAGCACCGTGTTGAACCCGCATCGGCTGGCGAACATAATTCTCCCGTTAATGGGTTTGCTATAATACCGATACTCCCCACTGGCTGCGAAATGCCATCCCAATCTTCAATATGTGCTTGCAGGTAAAGCTCTACGTTATCCCATTGACTTAACAGTGACAGCCGTGCATTTTTTTGCTCCATGCCCGCGGTCGGTGATGCAGAAAAATTATTTTGTGTCGAATAGTCATAATCTTGATAATTGAATGCTAACCGCATCGCCGTTTCATCGCCCAGCGGTTGGTTCCACATCCCCTCTAAGCTACTGGCGTTATTGTTGGCAATACCCAGTGTTAACGACCCTGCTTGCTCAAACTCAGGCCTATTTGTGCGGATTAAAATTGCCCCACCGGTTGAGTTTCGACCAAATAACGTGCCTTGCGGGCCACGCAAAATATCAACATGCTCTACGTCATACAGGTTAATAATTTGGTTATTTGCCGAGCCAACCGCCACGCCATCAAGGTACATAGCTACAGGCGATGTATTCGCAGTATTGTAATCAAGTAAGCCAATTCCCCGAATACTGACGGCGGGAGGTGTGCCCTCGGCCGCGTTTTGCGTTATTTTCACGTTCGGTGCAAATAACCCTATTTCGGTTGAATCTTTAAAATGCTGCGTTTTTAAAAGTTCGCCATTCACTTGGCTTACCGCAACACTGACGTCTTGAATTGATTGCGGACGCTTCTGTGCATAGACACTAATAACTTCCATGTCCTTTTCAGCCTCTGTATTTTGCGCTGAGGCATTACCCATGACACATGCCGCTAAGCAGCTACTCGCGAGCATAGT
Source organism: Pseudoalteromonas sp. MBR-15 (assembly GCF_053628915.1). NCBI lineage: Bacteria > Pseudomonadati > Pseudomonadota > Gammaproteobacteria > Alteromonadales > Pseudoalteromonadaceae > Pseudoalteromonas > Pseudoalteromonas sp. MBR-15. The sequence goes on along the minus strand of NZ_JBRJHH010000008.1, from coordinate 45,947 downwards.
GAGTTTAGGATTGAATTGATAAGGACGTTTCATTCGTTTTTAGACCTTAAAAAGAGGGACGTATGTTAAATTATTGTAATTTCCAGTAAGTATAGACCAAACAACGCTGTAAAGTCGCATAAAAAGCAGAGGGTTAACGGCTTTTATGCCACATTAAAGTCGCTGTTGACTAAACATTACCCTTTTTCAAAAGCGTGTTCGCCGCTAATTTGACTTGGAAAGCCGCAGAGTGAGCGTGACGTTTGCATGCCAGCCATCACCGCCGCTTCAACACAGCCAGCATTAACGCCTGTTTTTATCCAATCGCCAGTAAGGCGTAAGTTTTTATAGTGGCTGCCATCAGTCGCTAATCTAAATTTGCTCGACCCTGTAACAGAGAGTACATAACGCTCACTGGGATCAATATTTACCCGCCAATACTGTTGCTCTAAAACAGGCAAAATACTGTGTGGATCTTGGTAAAACACCTGCCAGTCAAACTTATTATTGGTATAAGCGTGCGGCCACAATGCTTGCATATCAATGCTGAATAAATACTGCATATTTTGTTTAACCTCAGCTTTCATTTGCTCAGGAAAATGATGTGCCGTAGCGGGTGGATAATGCTCACACGTAAAAGCGCTACAAAAGTAGGCAATATTAACGGGCGGATCACTGTCTGGCCACGCCTCTTTGTCAACGAGATTGCTCATTGCAGCCCATGTATCGAAGGGCTCAACAAAACCACTTAATATAGGCCCTTCTTGAGCCGAATTGGTATCGGTAAAGCCGAGTTGTTGATCAGTTTTATTCAACCAAACTTGGCAAGCTTGTGTCGCAACACTCTTCACTTTACTCGCTTGTAAAGCAAGGGCATTATCGTCGCTAAGTAAATCTGCCGCCACATGCTCAAGCGAAGCAACAGATACCCCCAATATTAGGGTATCAAAATCAACTCCATGCACTAACGTAAGACTTGGAAGTGGCTGCTTAAAATGCGCTTCATATACTTCTGGCCAGTCACTCCAGAACGACTCTAAATTAACCTGATATTCTTGCAACAAATGCGCTTGTAGCGGGTTTATTTGGTCTAAGAGCGGCTCACTTGGCCAACAAGGCAGCTGCTTTACATTGATAAGCGGCGCATATTCACCCGAATTTAAGCTGACCTGCTGACGCAGTTCAATATGCGATACCACAGCTTGCCCATGAGAATCTTGACCCGGCGTTAATTGTGTAAGCTGGTGGAAAAATTTAAATTTTACACCGCGTTTTTTGAGTAGCTCATAAATAGGAGCAAAAATGACATCTCCCATGCCTGCTTGCATTTTCCACATCACTCCCCCTTTATAACAAAGGCCAATTCTTAGCATGGCAAGTGCTGCAACACCTGCCTCGACATTAGGCTTGTTAAAGTCGCCATTGGGGTATGCAAACACCAAGTCATAAAAACCTCGTACAGGAGCAGAATTAACGCTATAGGCACTATTTGCACCATTTTTTTCGAGCCATTGACGAAAATCATAGCAATTAATTACCCCAAAACCATCGCGATAAACTTTATCTTTTATCAGACCTGTCAGCATCGCAATAGCCAGATCGGCACAAATATAGAGCCTGCGCAGTTGTGCATTATCATCCAGTAACTCTATTACTTGCTCTTTAAACCAACGCTTTAATTTGCGAACGATATACCAAATCACTAAACGATCAGCTTGCTTGTCTGTGTGGGTTGTTTGCTGTGCGGTAAACTGTTGTAAGTGCGTAAGTAAAGAGCGAGGAGTGGAGATAATCTCGGCCGCATCCGATTCAATGTCATCAATAAACTGTTTTGCCGAGGTAACCTGAGTATCAATATTCGCTTTTATTTGCTGATAGAGGTGCTTTAGTAAAAACTGATCTCGTGGCTTTTTAGTAACTAATGTGGTTTTTGCGTGTTGCTTACAGACATCTTCAATGTCTTCGGTCCATTTTTTCAGCCAAGCCAGTGTCATCGTAACAAAATCCCACACTGTAATATCCAAGCTTCCATCTGCTGGATTACCCGCAACGGTTGGGAAATCTATCGGCCATGTTTGCCACTCGTTATCGATAAACTCTTGTAATGCAATAAAACTATGCGGCTTAAACGCCTGTTGCCAAGTTGCAAGCGGTGAACTCGCTGGCCTGTCCAAATTATTGTAGACCCCTTGCAAAGTGCGAAAGCTATTTACATAAGCACCAAACCACACATGCAAGCCATGCTCTTCAATACGTTGACCAAAGTGCTGATTGCGACCACTTGCGCCTTTGCCTCCTAAGCGCCACCCTTGTTGATAAACGGTTATTTCGCGATGTTGCTGCCAATCTTCTTGCTCGGTTAGATACACCGCGGCAGTCATTGCAGCAACGCCACCCCCTACGATTGTGATTTTTTCTTTGCTCATGGTCATCCTTTACGCAGGTAAAACCTGGCTTGCGCCAAGTTGATCAAAGTCCATATTGATGTAAAAAGGCAAATGTACCGCTTGGCTTCCTAATTGAATACCAAACATATCGTGCAACGGAAAACTCGCCACTGACTTCACATCAAGGGTAAAATTATTAGTTAACAACTTAAGTTGGTGAATTTTTTTTATCACTGATGGAGAATGCACAACAGAGCGATAAACGGCACTTGTACCCTCTCCATCTGGGAATTGCTTAAACAATATTTGATCCATTTGCGGGTGAATAAACCCCTCAAACAGTTGCTTAATTAATGAAAAATCCACGCCTTTAACTTCATCATCAAAAAAATCAGCCACTCGCTTCGAAAAAAGAGCAAGGTTATCTAATAAGTTTTCTGATGTGTTGATATTGTCTTGTTCAATTGATAATAGTTCATGCATTGCAAGCTTTGAATTAGCCGAGAACACATCAAAACACGGCAATGAAATTGAAAAACGTGATGTTTTGTTCGCCGGTGTGGGCATGTCATAGTCACATAAATATTTGTTGTAACCCCATACCTCACGCCCATTTATTAGCGCATAAATATTATTCACACTAATGAAGGCGGGATACCAATACAGGTGGGCAATATCACCATTAACCACTTTAGAAACAGGTAACCAAATAATAATGTCGGTTTCTTGCATCCAGCCCTGTTCAGAAAACGGAGGGGTCAGAGACGATATTTTTTCAATATCAGTAAACGTGAGTAAACACACACTGCCTAACACATTGAATGACACAGAATCATTTGCAACTGTATTGAGTGTCGCATCGACATATTGCTGCATTTTTTGCTCACAAGCAGACACGAAAAAACCATACATTGCCGCGTTAATCATGCGGCATGGCGGCTTAGCAACGGGGTTTGATAAAAAGTGGCAGTATTTATATGGGTTAGTCATAGTCATTAACTAAATTGTTGTTTACTCATGACTATAGACTAGTTTTACTAGTTCGTTACAAGTTGTTCATTGCATTTTTTGGTGAAAAGTTGCTCTATATACGCTTGGTAACCAGCATGATCAAAATTATCAGATAACGGGTTCATAAAACCATGGGCATACTGTGACACTTCACAGCTGACATTCGGTTTATCTCTGAGTGTAGCCACCACCGGTTCAATATCAAAATGTGCTTCACTGTGCGCAAAAATAAACTGACAAGGCACTGTCGCCGATAAATCAAGGTGATTTCTAACTTGTGATGGGTAAAATGCAATAATTTTCTTTATGTAGGGGTTTTGTAATTCTGCTTGCGCTCGCCAAACTGCTGATGCTCCCGCACTAAAGGCAATGATCGTAGTTGGTCGCTTAATAGCGGCCATTTTAATGTAGACTCGCTCAAGATAGGTGTCGTGACCACACTGATTCAAAAAGTGTTGATATTGAACGTGCTCAGAAACCGGTGTTTGTATTTCTCCTAAATAAGGTTCACACAAACTGACTTTGCCACTAAGCTGCTGCGCAAGCTGTGATAAATGTGCTGTATTTCCGAATATATCTGACACCAAAAGGTAGTTCATTTATGTACTTCTGTGTTGTTATTATTGTGCCCGTAAAGAATACGCGTGTTTCAAATAAACATCCAGAAAAATAATACTTGCGTTTAAATATTTATTGCAGTAGTCTACTCGTCTGGTTTTTATAAACCTCGCGGTTAACCCCTTACCTTGATCCAGTAATTCCCGCATATTCGTATAAATACTTGCACCTGTGTGACTCAATGACATTTTGATGAATTTTAAAATTATCACCAAACTGTCACAAATATAGTCAACACTGTAGGCAAGACAACAAATGTCAGTCTGTATTATAAGTTCCCTTACAAAGCTCTACAGAACACTGACAAAAAGAAAGAGTGAGTTTTATTATGTCATACAAATACAATGGATCTTTGATCCAAATAGCACATCCAGTGCAATCAATTTCGGTTAACAAACAGCGTGTAATTTTTAGCGACACGCAAGGCCTAAAGAATGCCATCTTCCAAAAGGCGAGCGATGCACGCCAATTTGTAAAATGGTTAAAGGCCAACTAAACCCAAACCGAAAAAGCGCCAGCATACCACGCTGGCGTTTTAGTTTTTAACTTTCTTACGCTTATCTAAATTCCTGCTACACTTATATTTTTAACCTACGAATAGGTAGTGAAAATGCGTTTGGCATGGTTTTTTTTACTATTTTTTTTGTGCCCTTTTGCAAATGCAACTAATCAATCTAAAACGATTGAATGGATCGTAGTTGATTTTGCCCCCTACTACATAATGAATGACCGTTACGAAGGCATGGGACGTGACGAAAGTGTCATTAAACTGCTTAAAAATGCTCTACCCGATTACACTTTCACACGCACTTTATTGCCTGCTAGTCGTGCCATTCATGAGCTATCAAATCCACACAATAATTACTGCATGTTGTCTCTATATCAAAGCGAACATCGCAAACAACACATTGCATTTACAACACACACGTCCACTGTAGGTTTGTCACCCTCCATTGCGATTCGTAAAGAGCTAATTGAAAAACTTAATTTAGATCCCTCTAAGCCGATATCACTAAAGTCATTACTTAACGACAAACACCTTGCATTAGGTGTATCAATGAGCCGCTCATTTGGCAGTAATATAGATAACGTAATTAACTCAAGCCATGATGCAAATATTATCTCAAGACCAGGCCGCGATACCCTTGCAAGCTTAACTTATATGCTACACAAAAAGCGCATTGATATTTTATTAGGATACCCAAGTGAGCATTATTATTTGGCGCACTCGATGGGATTCGAGAATGAATTAACCCAACTAACACTCTCTGAAGCGCCTAAATTAAGTGTTGGTTATATTGGCTGCACAAACAATGAACAAGGCCATGCAATGATTACCTTGTTAGATAAAGCGCTGGAGGAAATAGCGCATACACAAAATTTTGAAGATATCTTAGTACGATGGTTGCCAGATAACTTAAAACCAATCTTAGAAAAAAGGTTAAGAGATAGAAATGAAAGTGCCGCTCATTAAGCGGCACGTTTCGTGTAGTCGTTACTTACGAATACCTTCGATGAACAGCCCAATATCAACATGAGTTGATGCTGGGCCTAAGTTGTAATCAATACCATAATCAGCCAGTTTTAAGCTTGTTTCACCTTCAAAGCCAACACGGTAACCACCCCATGGATCTTTACCTTCGCCAATTTTATCAATTTCAAAAGTAATCGTTTTTGTTACACCGTTAAGTGTAAACTCACCAGTGACATCGGCTTCATCGCCTTCTTCATCAAACTTGATTGATGTGCTTTTAAACGTCGCTGTAGGGTATTTATCTACATTTAAGAAATCTTTACCACGTAAGTGCTTATCACGTTCAGCATGGTTCGAATCGATACTTTTTGTGTCAATAGTGACATTGATCTTTGATGCATCCGGTGCTTTGTCATCGTAACTAAAATCACCTGAAAACGTATTAAAACGACCGTGTAACCAGCTATAGCCTAAATGTTTGATTTTAAATGTAACAAATGCGTGAGCACCGTCTGTATCAATCACATAGTCTGCGGCATTTGCATTCGCTGTAGATAAAAGTGCAGCGCTTAGTGCTGTGCTTAATAATAATTTTTTCATATTAATCATCCTTCAATGGTTTGATCATTCTAATTAAGGTTTTATCTTTATCGATAAAATGATGTTTTAGTGCCCCTAAAGCATGTAAAACAACAACACCTATTAGCCCATACGCGGCATAAAAGTGAATTTTACCTGCAATATCTTCTTGATTAGCCACCGACTCGGGTAAAGCCGGAACAGCAAATAAGTTAAATACGTCGATCGCACGGCCATCAGCCGTCGAAATTAAGTAGCCAGATGTAACAATGACAATAAGGGCTAAATAAATTAATTTATGTACAGAGTGCGCAGCCATGTTTACCGCTTTAGAGCTTCCTGCAACAGGGTCTGGTTGCGTGCCTAATAAACGCCAGCCAAATCGAAACAATAATAAAGCAGCTAAGGTAATGCCAACGCTTTTGTGTAAATCAAGAGAGCCTTTGTACCACGTATCGTAATAGGTTAACTCAACCATATAGACACCTAAGCCAAACAGACCAAATACCCCAAGTGCCATTAACCAGTGAAGTAAGATAGCTACCCAGCCGTAACTTGACTTTGAATTCTTTAACATACTCATTTCCCATGAGAACCATGAAACTAAACACAGCTTAGCTCAGCTGTAATACAATGAAAATAGCGTAAAACAAACAGCTTCTGTGCGTATACGCACAAGTAACATTAGAATAGTCAGTGGTTAGTGGATTAAAAGCTTCTCTCAGTAAAACGGGTGTCTAAACTCTGACAGCTTTAAACTTTAACTTTCTTCCACCAGCCCTACGTAAATCTGGCTATTGGCATCAACTTGAAAGCAGCTAATGAGGTTTTCTTTTACCAGCTCTAGCATAGCGATAAAGCTTACAACGACACCGCTTCGGCCTTCTTCAACAGTAAACAGCGTATGGAATGGTAGTTGTGATTGGGCTTCGGATAGCTTGTCTAAAATTAAGCTCATGCGCTCACGAGTAGACAGCGCTTCTGCGGTGATATGGTGATGTTCAAATGTTTTAGCACGTGCCATTACATCGCTTAATGCAAGTAACAAGTCTTTCATTTCGACGTCTGGTAATAGCGCTTCACGCTCGCTAAACTCGGGGGCTAATGCCTCTGCTACAAAAATATCACGACCTTCTCGAGGGATCTCGTCAAGGTTTTCTGCTGCTTTTTTAAATTGCTCGTATTCTTGTAAGCGTCTGACTAGCTCTGCGCGCGGATCGTCGTCTTCTTCCAGTTCCTCATGTTTTGGTAACAGCAATCGTGATTTAATTTGTGCTAACAAGGCTGCCATCACTAGGTATTCACCCGCAAGCTCGAGTTGAAACTCACTCATCATTTCAACGTAGCGAACGTATTGTTCCGTAATACTAAAAATCGACAGCTCTAGTACATCTAATTTATGCTTTTTAATTAAATACAAGAGTAAGTCGAGTGGACCTTCAAAGGTCTCTAAAATAACCTCAAGTGCATCGGGTGGAATGTATAAATCTTCAGGCTTGTCGACCACCGCTTTGCCATGCAAAAAAGCCAGTGGCAGCTTTTGCTGCACTGGCTCTTGTATGTCGTTTGGGGCATTACGCTCTGAGCTTGTCAATGATGTCTCTATATTTCAAACGGTTTAGTATCGCCACAACCAACACGTAAAATTTCGATATCATCATCTGATAAATCAATCACTGTAGTGGCCTGTTCAGGAAGATAACCACCATGAATAATTAAATCAACTTGCTTTTCGATGCGATCCCGAATTTCATCGGGATCAGCTTCGGTGAATTGCTCACCCGGTAAAATTAAGGAACACGACATCAACGGCTCCCCTAATTCAGCCAATAAGGCACATGTAATCGGGTGTTCAATAACGCGAATACCAATGGTTTTTTTCTTTTCGTTTAGTAAACGCTTAGGAACTTCCTTGGTTCCTTTAAAAATAAAAGTGTACGGTCCTGGTGTGTTATTTTTAATCAGCCTAAACAGCTGATTGTCTACACGTGCATATGTTGAGAGCTCAGATAAATCGCGACATACCAAGGTAAAATTATGGTGTTTTTCAATGCCTCGAATACGTTCTATGCGCTCTTTTGCTTGTTTATTACCAATACTGCAACCAATCGCATAACCCGAATCAGTTGGGTACACGATAACTCCACCTTGTTTAATAATATCAACAGCTTGACTAATTAATCTCGGTTGTGGATTATCTGGATGGATATGAAAAAACTGACTCATTACACGCTCCTATTGCCCTTCCCACGCTTGCCAAACACCTTGGCAATCTTTGGGTAAGTATAAATTTTTTCCCAGCTCCAACCAGCTTGTAGGAAAATGAAAGTCTGACCCCTGTGAGGCGAGTAAATCATATTCTCTAGAAAGCTCACCTAAAAACTGGCGTTCACTCGGTGCTTGCTGGGGTTGTGCAACTTCCATTGCATCGCCCCCCGCGTTTTTAAACTCGACTATCAACTTACGCAACCACTTATTCGACATTTGATAACGACCGGGGTGCGCCAGCACAGCCACCCCACCCGCTTGATGAATAGCCGCTATCGCCGTTTGCATATTGCACCAGCAACTTGGTACATAGCCTGTTTTGCCACGGCCTAGGTATTTTTTAAAGACACCTGGAAAGTTTTTGGCCACGCCGCGCTCAATAAGTGCACGAGCAAAGTGCCCGCGGGTAATTTGGGCATTGTCGGCAAATGCTTTCGCTTCGTCATAAATACCTTCAAAGCCATTTTTTGCGAGGCGATGACCTATTTCGATAGCACGTTCTTCACGCTTCGCCTGTTGCGAGCTTAATAGCGAAATCAAGGCTTCATTCTCATCGTCGATATTTAAACCAACAATATGAATTTCAAAGCTTTCCCACTTAGTTGACACTTCAACACCGGCAATTAATTTAAGCGGTAAATCGTCATTCGCAATGATGTCACGTGCAGGGGCTATCGCCGCCAATGTGTCGTGATCGGTAATTGCGAACACATCTATATTTTTTTCAACCGCGCGGTGTAATAGTTGCTCGACTGATAGCTGACCATCAGAATATGTGGTGTGGCTATGTAAATCGTATTTTATCAAAGGAAAAGACTGCTTAACGTAAGTTCTTGAATCATTGATAGGAGTATAACAAAGATTTTATACTAATTGTTGTAAATTAATGCTTGACAGTATCGGCTCAGGTACGCTTTACTGTATGCACTTTAAGACACGTTGAAAAAGAAATAACAATGAACAAAACAATTCAAATCACAATTTGGTGGTGGCACTCGTAACTAGCGGGTGACGAATTGTCGTGTCTATACGATTTCAAAACCCGCTCATGCAGCGGGTTTTTTTATATCTAAATTTTAAGGTTTTATAAATGAATAACATAGCAACTCTTACACATCATTGGTGGTGGCGCCTGGCTTAGCGGGACGGTAAGGGTCTATCTAATTTATAGACATTATTATACGAACCCCGCTTAAGCATCGCTTTGCGGGGTTTTTATTTTTGGGAATGAGGGAGAATAAGGTTTGATTTTTAGTCATATAACAACGACACCGGGTGAGGTAACCAGTATCACTCAAGTGCGTGACTACATTAGTAGCCCACTTGCGTTATACAGTTTACTCGATAAACCCAATTCACTGCTGTTAGAGTCTGCAGAAATTGACTCTAAAGACAGTGTCAAAAGCCTAATTTTGGTTGACTCAGCGCTACGTATTGTTTGCCATGGTAAACACGTCACACTGACAGCACAGTCAAATAACGGTAAACAATTACTACCTTATTTACAAAGCCATGTGCAAAACTGCGATGCAGTGCTTATTGAAGACACACTCACATTGACCTACAACGAAGTAGCGAGCGATATTGACGAAGCCAGCAAACTGATTGCCGACAATGCTTTTAGCGCTCTTCGTAGCTGTATAAACAGTATAAAAAGCACCACAGACAACCCTTTTTCAGTCTTTCTTGGCGGGGTGTTTGCCTACGACATGGTCGCAAATTTTGAAACGCTGTCTGACGTACCTGAAGGTGAAAACAGCTGCCCAGACTATGTTTTCTATTTAGCCGAAACACTTGTGATAATTGACCATCAAGCCAAAACCACCGAGTTGATTGGTAATGTGTTTAACGGCCCAGAAGTGCACGCCAACTGCTTCGAAGTCGGTCAGCAGCTAGAACGCTTGAACAGCGTATGTGACAACGCAGCGCAATACCAAGGACAAAAGCAAAACGGTGCAAGCCCTGTCTCGGTTGATGTCAGCGATGAGCAATACTGCGAGCATGTCATCAAATTAAAAAAGAACATTGTCGATGGCGATATCTTCCAAGTCGTACCATCACGTACTTTTTCTCTTGCCTGCCCAGATTCACTTCATGCCTACAGCCAACTTAAGCAACAAAACCCCAGTCCTTACATGTTTTACATGCGCGACGAAGAGTTTGTGTTATTTGGTGCATCGCCTGAGTCAGCACTTAAATATTGTGTTGATAGCAAGCAAGTTGAAGTGTATCCAATTGCAGGTACCCGCCCACGCGGTAAATTTGCCAATGGACAAATAAACCCAGATTTAGACAGCCGCATTGAACTTGAACTACGTAACGACCAAAAAGAGCGCGCCGAACATTTAATGCTGGTCGATTTAGCCCGTAACGATGTCGCCCGTATAAGCGTGCCGGGTACACGCCATGCCAAAGAGCTATTAAAAGTAGACCGCTACTCACAAGTGATGCATTTAGTTTCACGCGTGGTCGGTACATTAAAACCTGAACTTGATGCTCTGCATGCGTATCAAGCATGTATGAATATGGGCACCTTAGTCGGTGCTCCCAAAGTACGAGCCGCTGAACTTGTACGTCAAACAGAACAAAAGCGCCGTGGTAGCTACGGTGGTGCAGTTGGTTATTTAACCGGTGATGGTGCGATGGACAGCTGTATTGTAATTCGCTCAGCCTTTGTGAAAAACGGCATGGCTTATGTACAGGCAGGTGCTGGCGTGGTGTTTGATTCAGACCCGCAGTCAGAAGCCAATGAAACGCGTGCTAAAGCACAAGCAGTGATTACCGCAATTCAATCGACTTATGAGGCACAATAATGAACACACCATCAGCCTATAAAATCTACTTTTTAGATAACTTTGATTCATTTAGTTATAACTTAGTCGATGAACTTTCTATGTTAGGGTGCGAGTTAGTGGTATACCGTAACAATATCAGTGCACAAAGCATTTATAACAAAATGTGCCAAGAAACTGTGCCAATATTACTCGTGTTATCACCTGGGCCGGGAGCCCCCTCAGATGCGGGCTGCTTAATGGCATTAATAGAGCTTTGTAAGGGACGTTTCCCAATGCTAGGTATTTGTTTAGGCCAACAAGCATTAACACAAAGTTATGGTGGCGTGATTGGCCATGCAGGTGAAACCGTACATGGTAAATCGTCGATTATTGCGTTGTCTGATCATCCTGTATTTGCAGGGATGGGTGAAAAAATGCCAGTAGCGCGTTATCACTCACTCATGGCAACTAAAGTGCCAGACGCAGTCGATGTCATTGCCTCGTATGAAAATATTCCAATGGCAATTTATCACCCGCAAGATAATGCACTTGGTTACCAGTTTCATCCAGAATCGATTTTAACGCCAAACGGCGCCTTGCTATTACAGCAAAGTATTGAGTTTTTAACCGCACGCGTGCAGTAGAGGAATAACATGGAAGCAACAACCCTATCCCCGTTAAACCAATTATTGGCCAATCAACACTTATCGTTTGAGCAATCAAGTGCCTTATTCGATGCAATAATGAATGGCCAATTAAATGATATAGAGCTAACTGCTGCACTTATCGCGTTAAAATTTAAAGGTGAAACGAGCGACGAAATCGCTGGCGCTGCAGCATCTATGCGCGCCAACGCAGTGCCATTTACCACCAGTAAAACACTGTTAGCCGATAGCTGCGGTACCGGTGGCGATGGCTCAAATACGATTAATATAAGTACCACGGCTGCCATTGTTGCCGCAGCCGCGGGTATCAATATGGTAAAACATGGCAACCGTAGCGTATCGAGTAACTCGGGGTCAGCTGATTTACTAAAAGCCTTGGGCATCAATATTGATATGAGCCCAGAGCAAGCTGCCACATGCTTAGAAAACACTGGCTTTGCATTTTTATTTGCCCCGCATTATCACAGTGGTGTGCGTCATGCGATGGGGGTACGTACTGCCCTGAAAAGCCGCACTATTTTTAATATTTTAGGTCCGCTTGCCAACCCAGCCGCACCCCACGTGCAATTGCTTGGTGTCTACGATGCATCTCTTTGCTTACCGATGGCCGAAACCCTAAAAACCCTCGGCACACAACGCGCTATGGTAGTGCATGGAGCCGGTACCGACGAAATTGCGCTACACGGCGAAACCAACGTCGTTGAGCTCAATGATGGCAAGCTAACCGAGTATACGCTGACAGCAAACGATTTTGGTCTTGCAAACTATTCACTTGAACAATTAGCAGGTCAAGGCCCAGAATATAATGCGAAAGCCAGTTTAGCGATTTTACAAGGCCAAGGGGAAGACGCTCACAACGCAGCCATTATTGCCAACGTTGCAGCGCTACTTTACCTAACAGGCAAAGCAAGCGACTTAAAAACAGCCGCGAAACACGTAACCGAGTTGTTAGCATCTGGCAGCGCGATGAACACATTGAACGCAATTATTGAGGTAAGTCATGGCTAACGTATTAGACAAAATTGTTGCCGACAAACGTATCGAACTTGAAACCAGAAAAGCACAGCGTCCACTTACATCATTCATTGCGGATGTTGTGCCAACCACCCGTGATTTTGAAGGTGCGCTGGCAGCAAAAGGCACACAATTTATTTTAGAATGTAAAAAAGCATCGCCTTCTAAAGGGCTTATTCGTGAACCGTTTAACTTAGATGAAATTACCGCGGTCTATAAAAAATACGCAACCTGTATAAGCGTATTAACCGACGAGAAATATTTTCAAGGAAGCTATCACTACCTTGAGTATGTGCGTAGTCAGGTTGAGCAGCCGATTATTTGTAAAGACTTTTTCATCGATGAGTACCAAGTGTATTTGGCACGGTTATCAGGCGGTGATGCCATTTTATTAATGCTGTCAGTACTCAATGATGAGCAATACTTAGCACTGCATAACGTCGCAGATACTTTAAATATGTCGGTGCTGACTGAGGTTAGCAACGAAGAAGAAGTGAGCCGTGCACTTGCACTGAATGCTCGTTTGATTGGCATCAACAACAGAGACCTGCGTGATTTAAGTACTGACTTGGCAACCACTGAACGCTTACGCACCTTAATACCAAACGACAAAGTAGTTATTTCAGAGTCTGGTATATACACACACAACGATGTAAAACGCCTTGCTCCTTTATGTGACGGTTTTTTAATTGGCAGTTCACTCATGGCTGAACGCGATTTAGACGCAGCTTGCCGCAAGGTGATTTTAGGTGAAAATAAAGTGTGCGGTTTAACCCGTTCACAAGATGCTGAGGCTGCTTATCAAAGTGGTGCGGTGTATGGAGGGTTAATTTTTTACCCTAAATCGCCTCGTTATGTTGATATTGACTGCGCAAAACAAGTGACACAAAGTGCCCCGCTTGCCTATGTTGGCGTGTTTGTTAACGCACCACTTGAACAAGTCGTTGACTACGCACAAAGCCTAAAATTAGCCGCCGTCCAATTACATGGTGATGAGAATAGCGAGTATATTCAAAGTCTCAGAAAGCAGTTGCCACTTGGCTGTGAGATTTGGAAAGCGCAAGCGGTAAATGGCACGTTACCAAAACCGCTGGAAGGGGTTGACCGCCACTTATACGACACATACAGCAAAACCCAAAAAGGTGGCACTGGCGAAGCCTTTGATTGGTCAATATTAGACACAGCCACAGTGCCATTTATGTTAGCGGGCGGCTTAAATCCAGAGAATATTCATGCAGCGCTTTATCGCGGTGCCAAGGGGCTTGACCTAAATTCTGGCGTAGAAGCGTCAGCAGGTAAAAAATGCCCAACAAAATTACACAATGCGTTTTCGCATATCAGAAATTATTGAGGTTAGAATGCAAAATCCAGCTTATTTCGGTGAATTTGGTGGTATGTTCGTACCACAACTGCTTGTACCAGCACTTAAGCAATTAGAAGCAGAGTTTAATAAATCACAAAACGATCCTGCTTTTCAGGCAGAATTTGAAAAATTATTGAATGAGTACGCAGGTCGTCCAACGCCATTAACGTTAACCCGAAACTTAATAAAAAACCCCAAGGTTAAATTGTATTTAAAGCGTGAAGATCTCCTTCACGGTGGTGCACACAAAACCAACCAAGTACTGGGCCAAGCGTTATTAACAAAACGCATGGGTAAAAAAGAAGTGATTGCAGAAACAGGGGCTGGTCAGCACGGTGTTGCAACAGCACTTGCGTGTGCCCTACTTGGTTTAAAATGCCGCGTTTATATGGGTGCAAAAGATGTTGAGCGTCAGCAGCCTAACGTGTTTCGTATGAAGTTAATGGGCGCAGAAGTTATACCTGTAACAGCCGGTTCTGGTACGTTAAAAGACGCAGTAAACGAAGCACTTCGTGATTGGTCTGCAAACTACAAAGATGCCCATTATTTGCTAGGTACAGCAGCAGGTCCGCATCCATTCCCGACCATGGTTCGCGAGTTCCAAAAAATGATCGGCGAAGAGGCAAAACAGCAAGTATTAAAAGCAGAAGGCCGTTTGCCTGATGCCGTATTAGCCTGTGTAGGGGGTGGCTCAAATGCCATTGGTATGTTCACTGATTTTATCGATGAGCCAAGTGTAAAACTCATTGGTGTAGAGCCTGCGGGTAAAGGCTTAGATACCCACCAGCACGGTGCTACTTTATGTAAAGGCACGAAAGGTATTTTACACGGCACCTATACGTACATTATGCAAGATAATGATGGCCAAATTGAAGAGTCTTACTCTGTTTCTGCTGGCCTTGATTACCCTGCTGTAGGTCCTCAACACGCTCATTTACATGAAACAGGCCGAGCTCAGTACGTCGGTATTACCGATACCGAAGCACTTGAAGCATTTCAGCTCCTTGCTAAAAATGAAGGGATCATCCCTGCGCTAGAATCGAGTCATGCACTGGCTTATGCACTGAAATATGCCGAGCAACAAACCGAAGACACAATTTTAGTGGTTAATTTAAGTGGCCGAGGCGATAAAGATTTGGCTCACGTTCACAGTGTTTTATCAGAAGGAGGCGCGCTATGAGCCAAACTAATCGTTACGGACACATGTTCGCCACATTAAACGAGACAAACCAAGGTGCGTTTGTGCCCTTTGTCACCATTGGCGATCCTAATAAAGAGCTCAGTGTTGAAATCATCAAAAGTTTGATAGATGGCGGCGCAGATGCGCTTGAGCTAGGTATCCCGTTTTCAGATCCAATTGCCGATGGCCCAGTTATTCAAGCAGCGAACATTCGCGCACTTGATGAGAACATAAATACCCAAGACTGTTTTGATATTATTAAACAAGTACGTGAATACAATGCCGACATTCCCATCGGTTTATTACTGTATTCAAACCTTGTGTTTAAACGGGGCATCGAAAAGTTCTATCACGATGCAAAAGACGCCGGTGTTGATTCAATTTTAGTGGCTGACGTGCCGCTGCACGAATCAAAGCTGTTTCGTCAAACGGCAATGAAAAATGGCATTGACCCAATTTTTATCGCAACCCCGAATGCCGATGACGACACCTTACGTCAGTGTGCATCTTATGGCCGTGGTTATACCTACTTGCTTTCACGCGCGGGGGTTACGGGCACTGAAACCAAAGCACAAATGCCTGCTGATTCATTGGTTAAAAAGTTAAAAGAGTACCATGCAGCCCCTGCTTTGCTCGGCTTTGGTGTATCAACACCTGATGATGTGAAATCGGCGCTTGAATCGGGTGCTGCTGGTGCAATTTCAGGCTCTGCGGTTGTAAAAATCATCGAAGCATACCTTGACGACCAAGCAGCAATGCTAAGTGGTTTAAAGGCGTTTGTTGCCAGTATGAAAGCGGCAACGAAGTAACGCGCAACCAATATTAAAAAAGGGCCCTGTGGCCCTTTTTTGCTGCTTATGACTAATGATGACGATGAACGCCTTCTTTTATTTCCTCAATAAACTTACGATTGAACGCCTCTAAGTCAGCAGGACTGCGGCTTGTTACAATCCCTTCGTCGACACACACTTCTTGGTCAACCCAATTGGCACCAGCATTAATTAAGTCGGTTTTAATGCTCGGATAAGAGGTCACTTTCCGATCACGTAATTTGTTAATCTCGGCTAATAACCATGGGCCGTGGCATATCGCCGCAATCGGTTTGTTCTTACCGGCACTGAAGAAGCCATCCACAAATGCTTTTGCATCGCTATCTTGTCGTAACGTATCTGGATTAAATAATCCACCTGGCAGTAATAACGCGTCATACTCCGTTGAGTCAGCTTCACTCACAACACGGTCTACAGTGACACGCTCCCCCCATTGATTTTCATTCCAGCCTGTAATATCCCCACGTTCAAGAGATACCACTTCGACTAGCGCCCCAGCTTCTAATAAAGCGCTTCGGGGTGACAGTAGTTCGCTTTGTTCAAAGCCATTGGTGGCTAGAATTGCAATCTTTTTACCATTAAGTTGGCTGTTTAAATCTGACATGTTACCTCCTTATTACTGTGAAACTACACCAGTAAAAGCAGACAACATGCCAAGCTTAATGCATTGATATTATTGAAATTAAATTAAATGAGTTGCGACAAGCTCTGTAAATACTACAGTGCCTTTGCAAATCCTACTTAAAGAATATCCTTTAAAGCTTTAGCAGGCTTAAAAACAGGTTTATTTGCGCCTTCAATTTCAATTTCTTCACCCGTTTGTGGATTGCGGCCTTTACGTGCTGGGTAATAACTTAAAGCAAAGGTACCAAACCCGTTAATTTGTACTTGATCACCTTCTGAGAGTGATTTTTCAATGGCATTTAACATACTATTCAGCGCTGCTTGGGTGTCTTTTTTAGTTAATTCACTGTGGGCTGCCATTTGTGACACTAAGGCGGCTTTATTCATAAACTGCTCCAAAATACGCCGCTTAATCATCTAAGGTTAAGCGGAAAAAGATAAGGTAAAACAACCTAAACACGGGTTTAGGTCAAATTGGCTCGGCAGGCTAAGCGTTAAGGAAAGCTAAGTCAACCTTGTATCTTAGCCAATATATTGATACAACCCATTATCTTTTTAAATGAGAGCATTTTAAAATCTATGCATGCAATTATTGAATATATTCCGCTGATTCTGTTTTTTGCGGTTTTCAAACTCGTTGATATTTACTGGGCAACAGCAGTACTTATGCTAACTACCTTGATACAAGTTGCGTATTGTTATTTTAAGGAAGGTAAAGTACCGACTCGCCACTGGGTCTTTTTTGCTATTGCCGTCGTGCTAGGAACATTAACGTTAGTTTTCCATGATGAGCAATTTGTAAAATGGAAAGCCACAATTGTATACGCAATTTTAAGTTTCACCTTATTATTTAGCCGTTATGTACTTGGTAAAAACCTCGTAAAAAAAGCATTGAGTTCAATTTTAGAAAATGCCTCAGAAAGTAAACAAGAAGTCATTGTTCCCGACTCCTTGTGGAATAAACTAAATTTATTCTGGGTGGCTGTTACAGCGGGTATCTCAGCACTTAATATTTATATTGCTTATAATTTTTCACTCGATTTTTGGGTTAACTTTAAAGTATTTGGTTTAATGGGTATCACCTTTGTTTGCGTACTTGCGACCATTATCCTGCTGTTCAAATACTTACCCGAAGATGACGAAAACACCGATACGAAAGAACTGTAATGTCATAAAACTGTCGTCTTAGCTTGGTAAGGTAAACAAAAAACGCGCTGAGACGACATTGAACGCCAATCAATACCGCTGGTTTGAATTTACCCTCATATTTGTTTCGCTTCCGCTTTTAGGCTTCTTGTTACGCGCACACCTTGCGAATTGGCTGATACCCGCCCTAATCATTTTAATGAGTGTCTGCGGGATGTTACTGTTATCAGACCCCCACTTTAAGCGCTTTCGTTTAACCAGTCTTGGTCAATTTAGTGCCGTTAAGCGCAGGCTATTTAGCTTTTTCTTTTTAGGTGCACTCTTTTCAGGTATGTTTTACGGCATCATAAATCAAGAAAATTGGTTTTCATTACCCCGAAACTCATTCAACGACTGGCTGTTATTGTTGCTGCTTTATCCTATTTTATCTGTGATGCCACAAGAGCTGATTTTTAGGACGTATTTTTTTCACCGTTATAAACGCATTATGCCAAGCAAAACAGTGCGGATTTTTGTGAGTGCTTCAGTCTTTGCCCTCGCTCATATTGTCTATGCCAATGTACTTGCGGTACTGCTTGCCTTTATGGGCGGCCTGTTGTTCTCCTATACATATGCGAAAAGCCGCTCCACTTTTGTTTGTGTTATCGAGCACAGCTTATGGGGGCTTTGGATGTTTACTTTGGGACTGGGTGATGTTTTAGATGCAGGGGCTATTTAGCGAATATAAAAAAGCCGCGCAAGGTGCGCGGCTCAATAACGAACGGGTTTTTAAAATCCGAAAATACTAAATGCAAAGAACTTCGTTGCGACAGTATTTACAAATATAAGCAGTAAAATAGCCGGAATAAATGTTGATAAAGAGAAGTTCACATACTTTTCTGTAAAGCTGCCTATATAACCTTCACAACCTTGGCTTAACTCTTCAGATAGATTTGCTTTTTTCCAGCGATACATAACGAACAAGCACACCATTAAACCATTCAGCGGCAAAATAGTATCGTAGAACACGTCATAAACAATATCGAATAAGCTTTTATCTGCGCCACCATAATTTACAAACGACGTTAACGACTCCACCATACCAAACGACATGGTGCATAAAACCGTTAAAACACCTGTTGAAAGCGTTAAAATAGCTAACGCTTTTTTACGGCTAATACCTTTACGATCGCTTAGCGTTGCTGTTGGTACTTCAACAATTGAAACTAATGACGTAATTGCGGCAAAAAACACCAATAAGAAAAATACAAAAGCAACGACCGACGCACCAAAGTATCCGATGTCAGCTTGAAGAGCTAACAGAATTTTGGGTAAGTACACAAAAATCATTGATACTGATGAGTCTGATAACGTACTTGGATCTGTATTTGGGTTAAAACTAAAAATAGCAGGTAACACCATAAGACCAGCAATAAATGCCACTAATGAATCCGTGACCGCGACCATTTTTGCACTGCCAACAATGTCATCTTTCTTAGAAATATACGACGCATAGGTCATTAAGATACCCATACCTAACGATAAAGAGAAAAACGCTTGAGCCAATGCCCCATTTAATACGCTAGCATCCATTTTACTAAAATCTGGAACGATGTAATATTTAACACCCGCCATAGCATTATCAAGGGTTAATACATAAACAACTAAGGCCGTTAAAAGTACAAAAAGCGCTGGCATCATAAACTTCGCGGCTTTTTCAATACCTTCTTTAACACCACCCACCAGAATTAAATTTACAATAATGGCGACAACAGCCATGTAACCAAACACAGTATAACTGTTTATAAACGTGCCAAAATTATCTGGCTGAGCGAGTGCATCTAAATTACCCAATGCGGTTTGCGATAAATAACCAAAAATCCACACTGTGATTACCATATAAAAAACAGCAATCATAAATGGCGTTAATACTGCTAAAAAGCCTGCAAAGTTCCATTTAGGATCATTACCCGCTAAAAGCTTGTACGAACCAAGGGGATCTTTTTGCGCCTTGCGACCCATTGCCATTTCGGCCATCATTACCGGTAAACAAATAAAAATGACAAACAGTGCATAAACTAAAAGGAAAGCGCCACCGCCATTTTTAGTTGCCGAAACTGGAAAACCCACTAAGTTACCAATTCCTACAGCAGAACCCGCTGCCGCTAAAATAAAACCGAGGCGGGAGCTAAAATGCTCGCGTTTTTCGCTCATTTAAAAACCTTATTATTATTTTTTCAATCCCGCGACTCTACCAGTGTTACACCGCGTATTTCAAGCTTTATAAGTTAAAGCTATATGCCCAGCTGTAAAGATTATTACGCGAATAACTTCTCGTCTATTGACAAGAATATGCTACTATTTTCAAAAATTACTTTGGGAACACACCATGTTGTATATGATTTATTCAACAGATGTTGAAAATAGTTTAGAGGCACGTAAGTCTGCACGTCCTGCTCACTTAGCTCGCCTGCAAGAGTTAGCCGATCAAAACCGATTATTCACTGCAGGCCCATTGCCAGCAACTGACAATGAAGATCCTGGCGAAGCTGGATTTACTGGCTCTTTAGTCGTTGCAGAGTTTGAATCATTAGAAGCGGCTCGCGAATGGGCAGCCAACGATCCTTATATCGCTGCGGGCGTTTATGATAATTCTGTGGTTAAGCCGTTTAAAAAAGTATTTGGTTAAGCCCTTTTAGGCCTGAACTTAACTGAAGCAACAATTCAGTGTTTGTTCACTGCTTATTAACTAAAATTTGCTCGTTGAATCACTTAATTTAACGTTTTTACTTGAGTTTTAGTTAATTGGTTAATTAAACTAAAAGGGTCTGGTTTAGGAGTTCCCCATCATGCGCGTATTGTTAGCCTTCAGTTTTAGCCTACTATTTGCACTTTCAAGCTATCAAGCTGCTGCAAATAACAAGCAACCTGCTGAGGTGACTAAAAAGCAAGCTGTTGTTATAGCTAAAAAAGCTGAAGATGGCCGAACCCTCAAGATCACAGAGCAAGAAAAAATATATACCGTGAGAATTTTAAAAACGAACGGCCATGTGGTTGATGTCCACGTGAACAAAAAAACTGGCGAAGTGAAAAAGGATTAAGAATGCGAATTTTAGTAATTGAAGATGATTTACATTTAGCAGACAACCTTCGTAATGCTCTAGAAAAAGAGCGTTATAGTGTAGACCTTTGTCACGACGGTGAAGCTGGTTTATTTCATATTACAGAGTACCCGCTTGATATGGCTGTGGTCGATCTTGGCTTACCAAAAATTGATGGTATTGAGCTAATCAACAAAGCACGTGCTCAGGGTATTACAATCCCTATTTTGATTTTAACAGCACGTGACCGTTGGCAAGATAAAGTAGAAGGCTTAGATGCTGGCGCAGATGACTATTTAACAAAACCATTTCATGTTGAAGAGTTAATTGCCCGTTGTAATGCACTTATCCGCCGCAGTGCAGGTAAAGCAAACCCAGAAATGACAGCCGGCCCGATAAAAATCCATACCCGCTCACAACAAGTCTGGGTTAATGACAGAGAATTAAGCTTAACGGCATACGAATACAAAGTGTTAGAGTACTTGATGGTTAATCCGCAAAAAGTGATCTCAAAATCTGAGTTAACTGAGCATATATACGACCAAGACTTTGACCTTGACTCAAACGTTATCGAAGTTTTTGTTTTACGTTTGCGTAAAAAGCTTGACCCTGAGGGTACATTGAACCCTGTTGAAACATTACGCGGCCGTGGTTACAGGCTTAAAAGTCAGTGGTAGCATCGCAAATTCCGCTTAAAGTAAGGCAAGGATTTATCCTTGTCTTTGTTTTATTGGTCGCTTTACCCATTTTATTTTTCTCAATTGGTAAAGCTTATTATGCCTCCTTAGTCGAAGCGACCGAAAAAACCCTTGAAGCTCACCTTTACTCATTGATCTCTGAAGTTGATTTCACCGAGCGTGGTATTGTGATGCCAAGCACAATTTTAACGCCAGAATTAAACCGATTAAATTCAGATACCTATGCAATGATTTACCGAGGTGATTTACCCGTCTGGTATTCTGAGTCAGCCACAAATATTAATTTTATTCCCGATAACTTTGAAGCGCCTGCAGGCTCCGCTGATTTTCGCCGTGTAGAGTACAATAATGTTGTGTACTGGCAATTAACGCTCACCGTTATATTAGAAAACATCGATCAATCAGAACATGCTCGCTTCATTTTGCTCAAACGCAACGACGCCCTATTGCGTTTAATGGATGGTTTTAAACAAACACTCGTCAATTGGATGTATGTAATGGGGGTAGCCATTGCGGCATTGATGGCAATCGGCTTTGTTTGGAGTGCGCGACCTTTACAACGGTTAGATAAAGAAATTAAAGCGATTGAATCGGGTGATAATCAACAAATAAGAGGGCTTTACCCTGTTGAGCTACAAACAATCAAAGCCGATTTAAACCTTTTGCTTGAATCACAGCAGCGACAAAAAGAACGTTACCGTGCTTCACTCAGCGACTTGGCGCATGCCCTAAAAACACCGTTGGCTGTATTAAAGTCGAGCCCTTTAGCCAATGACGCAGATGCACAAGAACAGCTAGACCGCATAAATGTGATGATCGAACATCAATTAAAACGCGCTGCAACGGGAGCATCTGACACGTGGAAAAAGCAAACCCACATCAAACCTGTTATTGATTCTATCCTAAGTGCAATGACTAAAGTGTATCGTGATAAAGATATTATTTTTACTTCAGAGGTGAGCGAAAAAGATTACTTCTTAGGGGATAAAACTGATTTAATGGAGCTACTTGGGAATTTAATTGATAATGCATGTAAAGCCTGCCGTTCTCAGGTCGATATAAAGGTTATACAAAATAAAACGTTAACTGTGAGTATCTGTGATGACGGCCCGGGTGTCCCACACGATAAGCGTGAATCGTTATTAACACGTGGCACACGTCTAGACACTTACGAGAGCGGTCATGGGGTGGGTATGGCCATCGTTTCCGATTTAGTAAACTCCTACAATGGCACACTAACAATCAGCGATGCTGAAAAACTAGGTGGTGCAGAGTTTATCTTAGAGTTTAATTATCATGATAAAAAATAGAGCTTCTTTATTCAGTTCATCAGCCCTAATAAGCTTACTCGCCCTCAGCTCGCATGCAATCGCAGATCAAAACTGTGTGCTTAAAGGCAATCATCCTGATGAAACTAGGCATTATATTCAATGCTTAGATCAAACCATTGAAGATTTACAACGTGACCATAAAATGTGGGTCAACAAACTTACAATGGATATCGAAAAAATTAAAGAAGAGACAGGTAATAGTCAACTTTTGCCTATTTTTCAGCGTAGTTTAAAAAACCAAGAACGTTATTTAGAAGACAGCTGTCGTTGGCGCTACTTACAAAAAATGCCAAATGCAACAACAGCGGCAATTACCTATAAACACTGTGAGATTGAGATTTTAGAAAATCATATTAAAGTTTTACAACGACCATTAAATTAAAAAAGGCGCTTAAGCGCCTTTATTAATCTTCTAGTTTTAACTCTTCACCATTACCAAGCAAAGTAGCAAGCCAGCGTCCTTCTTGACTTGTCTCTAGCGCAATTTTAACGATCATCGTAAGCGGTACCGACAACAACATACCTACAGTACCCATGAGCCATCCCCAAAATATTAACGATAAAAAAACCACCAGCGTTGATAAACCTAGGCCTTTACCCATAAATTTTGGTTCAACAATATTTCCCATTACAGTGTTAATAACGAGATAACCACCGGCAATAAAACTGGCCACCAGCGGGCCTTGGGTTATCAGCGCCAATAATACTGCAGGTATCGCGGCAATAATCGACCCTATATTAGGAATGTAGTTAAACATGAAAGCAACAACACCCCACAGCACAAAATAATCAACATTAAGCGCCCAAAGCATAAAACCAGCCAGCAGACCCGTGCCTAGGCTCACCATCGTTTTTATGGCTAAATAGGAGTTAATAGAGTCTAAGAAACGGTCAATTTGCTTCATTTTCATTTCGGGGTCATCTAATGCCAAATGTATCTTTTTGCCCAACATAGGGCCTTCAAACAGCATGAATACTACGGTTAGAATAATCAAAAATAGATTTGCCATTACACCACCCAGCCCCGTTAGCATGTTAGTGGCAACATCGATTATTTTACCTGGATCAAACAGTGATATTATTTGTTCTTTGTCTATCAAAATGTTGTAACGCGCGGCAACATTGACTACCCACACAAATTCTTCTTTTAATTGCGCTTTATATTCTGGGAGATTTTTCGAGAAATCTGTCATCGATTGCCCAACCAACCCGGCAAGACTGATCCCCACACCAACAATTATCATCATTACAAATATCACTGCTATCGCTTTGGGGATGCCATATCGGGCAAAAAAACGAATTAAGGGATTACATATAATGGCAATAAATGCCGCCAAGACAAATGGAATAACAATCACACTTGCAGCTTTAATTCCTGCTAGAACAATAACTAATGCAGCAAATATCACTAAACTCTTATTAACACCCGTCAAACTCGACAAAATAAAATCCTTGTAAACTATTTCCCCCAGTGTAAGTGAAATGAGCAACAAAATAAATCACAACGCACTTGGCATAATAAGTGCTTAGCATATGTACGAAATTTGTACAAATTATAATATTGAGTTACCATGCGTTGAAGGCGCTTAAAAGGAGTTATAAATGTCACATTTATCAGAACAAGAGCTCTCTTTTTTCAACAGCCTATTTGAGGCAGAACACGGTGTAAAAGATTTAACAACCGACACTAAAATCTCTGTTAACTTTAATTTACCCGACAAGCTGAATGGTCTGTTAAACAATGCCAAGCTAACCTTACTTGCTGAAGTGGGTATTTATCAATTGTGGTTTCCACTTGAGTTTATTGTTGACGACAAAGGGCAAGTTACCCCCACGTTAAGTGCCCCCGAAGTGATCGATACAAAAGGAATTGAACGCAGCTGGCGTACCCCCAACCTAGAATTGCAAACAGAACAATACCTGATTATTTCACTGTCTAGCACGGGCGTATTGTTGCAAGCCAAAAATGCTGAGGAAACGCTCGATAAAGAAATTTTACTCGCTTTTAATCTGCCTAATAATGAGCATGTCGTCATTAGTGCAAAACCTGTGCGTGTCACAAGTAATGGCGTTGCAGCTAAAATAGAAAAAATTTGCGAAGGTGAAGACGCTATGCGTCAATACTTGTTTGATATTCATAAGCATCATCATGCAAAACTGTATGAAGAGGAAAATATTTCCACTGACCTTATCTAGTTGCAGGCTATGCTGAGCTTCGTTAAGCTTGGCTTTTTTGCACCTAAATCCAAAAAGGTATTTTATGAATTATCCTATCGGAACCCCTGGTAAGCCATGGAACGACGCAGATAAAAAAGCATGGCTTGAGTTACAATCTGTCAAGCGAAGCTACCAAGATGATGTTGTTTCACAATTAGACGCTTTATCAGCTCACTTCGATATTGAGCAGTATGGTGCACTAAGTTATGACACCGAAAACTACCCTCTTTACATTCTAAAAAGTAAGCATTGGCAAGCAGATAAACCGTGTGTGCTGATAACCGGAGGTGTTCATGGCTATGAGACAAGTGGCGTTCATGGTGCACTAGCCTTTGCTAAAACAAAAGCAGCTGACTACCTTGAACATTTTAATATCTTGGTTGCGCCGTGTATTAGCCCATGGGGTTATGAAACAATCAACCGCTGGAATCCGAACGCAACAGATCCTAATCGTTCATTTTATAAAAATAGCCCCGCAGAAGAATCAGCAGCTATTATGTCTTTTTTAGCAGAGCATGATATCGCGCCGTTAGTGCATGTTGATTTGCATGAAACAACCGATACCGATAACAGTGAGTTTCGTCCAGCGCTGGCAGCCCGAGATGCAAAAACCCACGATAATTGGAACATTCCTGATGGTTTTTACCTTGTTGCAGACAGTGAACGACCACAGGATGCCTTTCAAACAGCAATCATTAAAGCCGTTGAAAAGGTAACACATATTGCTCCAAGCGATGAAAACAACCAGCTCATTGGTGTTGTACAAACTCAATTTGGCGTCATAAATTACGAGGCGAAAAAACTGGGTTTATGCATGGGTTTAACCAATGCAAAATATGTTACTACCACAGAGGTATACCCTGACAGCCCACACGCTAACGATACAATTTGCATCAATGCTCAAGTCGCTTCTATTACCGGAGCACTTGATTACGTTGTTAATAATTAGTTAGTTATAAATCAATTATGTTGCATATAAATTATACACATACGGACGTAATACAGGTAAATTATTAATTAAAATAAACAATAGCGAAAAAGTTATGCTTTTTCGCTATTGTTCAAAAAATCGCTAGACACGCACTGCAGATTGTATAAAATTCGCGCTCTTTTAATTAGATAGGGAAGCAAATTGAATTTTAAGAATCACTATGGCAGTGTCGCTATAATCACTGATGGCCCCATTATTATTGGGCAATTTTCTGGTAATATTAATGCACGTTTGGTCAACGACTTCGCGGCTGGATTAAAAAAACATATTTGCGATTTAGCTGGAAAACCGTGGGCATACATTAGTCATTCAACAAATTTATATGCAACTACCCCAGATGCTGAGCACGGTTTTGTCAGCTTATTAAAAGAGTTGAAAGATACCAATTGTAAAGCCACCGCGTTTATATTTAGCTCATCCATTGTGCTAAACCAAATGAAGCGTGTAATTGCGCAAGCACAATCACCGATTCAAATTCTAGACTGTTTATATGATGATTTAGACAGTGCAAAGGCCTATGTTCTAAAACAACTAGAGTTAGCAGAAATGGCTTGTTAAAAACAAGCCATTTAATACCAATGTGCAAAAATACTTAATCTTTTTGAGTGATTAAACCAGTCGCTACTTGCGTTAAAAATGTCTGGTTTCAAGCAACTAAATAACTAAATTTTTGCCTTGTTATCAACGCGGTTTTATTGCCTCAAAATAGACCACTTAATTAAGCACAATGGTATTGGTAGCCACTGTTTAATCTCTGTAGAATTTACTGTCTTTCGTTATGCCAATACTCACATCTTCCAGTGCTTGTATATGAAAACGAATTGATGTCACTTTTGATTTTAACCCATAGCCATCTGCAACAACGGTCACTGGCACTCGCTTCATTTTACCGGCTTCAATTAAAATTGACTCTGGTACTTGCAACACTGCCCCATCAATTCCTGAAATGCCAATCGTATAATTTAACGGCTGCTGTGTTTTATTGATAATCGACAACGTGTAAGGATTCTCAACTAGCCCTTCAAAGTTAACCCGATATAAAGCGTTTCTATCCCTTATCACTGATGCTTCGATTGGCGTACGCATTGCTGTCCATACAACCATAGCTAAAATAAACAAAGCTGTTAGACCACCATAACCAAGTAGCTTCAACCTAAATGGATTTGTCGTTTCACCATCCATTTGCTTTTCAGAAGCATATTTTATTAACCCTTTTGGATAGTTAAATTTTTCCATTGTACTATCACAAGCATCAATACATAACCCACAGTTGATGCACTCGTATTGCAAGCCATTACGAATATCGATGCCAGCAGGGCAAACTTCAACACATAAATTACAGTCAACACAGTCACCTAGCCCAAGTGCTTTAGGGTCGGCTTTACGTTTACGTGCACCACGTGTTTCTCCCCTTTGTTGGTCATAAGTTACCACTAACGTGTCTTTATCAAACATCACTGATTGAAAACGAGAGTAAGGACAGGCGACAGTACACATTTTTTCACGTAAAAAACCCGCATTGCCATACGTACAAAATGCAAATAAAAACACCCAGAAGCTTACAATACCTGACATTTCAAGCGTAAATAAACTCATGTATAACGACTTTGCAGGAATAAAGTACGCCATAAAAGACATCGATGTGATTAATGAAATAAGTAACCACGCAGCATGTTTAATCACTTTTTTTTGTACTTTTGTTGCCGACCAAGGTGCCTTATCCATTTTTATACGTTGGTTTCTCGATCCTTCTATTTTTTGCTCAACCCATGTAAACATTAACATCCAGATTGTTTGCGGACAGGTGTAACCACACCATACTCGCCCTAACCAATTCGTAACGAAAAACAAGGCAAATGCACCAGTCATAAATAACATAGCTAAAATCATAAAGTCTTGGGGTAATAGCGTTAGGCCAAACAAGCTAAACTTTTGACTCGCAACGTCTAATAGCACTGCTTGGTGACCTTTATAAGGTATCCATGGAATCGCTATAAATATAAGCATTAAAACCCATCCAAGGTATCGACGAATACGTTGAAAACGGCCTTTTTGCTCACGAATATAAATGGGACCCTCTTGATTATAGGGCTTGATGATTAGGTCTTGCTCTTTGATTTCTAATTTCATTTTGCTACTTACTGTTAGTCTCGGTTCTAACAAGTAAGAGCAACAATCAGGCCAACAGCAAAACACACGTAAAACATTGAAAAATAACGATATTAAATATATAGAACGCCTTAATTTCGCGAAATACCGCGAGCTTGCGTGATATTTCGCGCCTTAGTATTTAATACCTAGCTTTTTCATTTTTGATCGCAGAGTACTTTCTGGCAATTCAAGCAATGTCGCAGCACCATCCTCACCAGAAATTTTGCCATGACACTGCTTGAGTACAGTACAAATATGCTGTTTTTGCGCGGCATCAAGTGAAAGTACCACACCAGAAGCAGGGTCTTTATCACTCAACGCAGATGATAATTGCAGAACATTTTGTTTTGATAGAATTGCTTCACGCTCAAGTATGTTTTGTAATTCACGAATGTTGCCAGGCCACTCGTAGTTAGCAAGCTGTGCCAAGGTTGTTTTTGTAAGACCTTTAAAGTGTTTGCCAAGACGCTTATTAAGCTGGTTAATAATATTAGCAGCAAGCAAGGGGATATCTTCTTTTCGCTCACGCAATGCTGGTACGCGAATAGGAAATACATTTAATCGGTAATAGAGATCCATACGGAAACTTCCCTGCTCTACCATCTGCCATAAGTTTCGATTTGTGGCTGCAATAACACGAATATTCACAGTTAAAGTGTGTGTTCCCCCTACGCGCTCAAACTCATGTTCTTGTAATACTCTCAAAAGTTTACTCTGTAATTCAAGCGGTAGCTCTGCTATTTCATCTAAAAAAAGCGTTCCGTTATCAGCTAACTCAAAGCGACCTTTCCTGCGTTCATTCGCGCCTGTAAACGCCCCTTTTTCATGACCAAATAATTCAGATTCGATCAAATTTGCTGAGAATGCAGCACAATTTACTTTGATAAAAGGTTGCTCAGCTCTCGTACTCAAACGATGTAAGTTACGTGCGACAAGTTCTTTACCTGTGCCATTCTCCCCCAAAATAAGCACTGTGCTGTTTGTTTGGCTGACAAGGGTAATTTGTTCAAGCATCGTTTGAAATGAGTGACTTTTTCCAACAAGACCCGAATCTTGCCAATCTTCATTTAACTCAGAAATAAGATAAGCATTCTCTTCTTGTAATTGTTCAGATAAATGCTGTACTTGCGCCAATGCATCACGCAAAGCGAGTTCGGTTTGCTGTTGTTTTGAAACGTCGCGAAAAATCGCGACAGCCCCTATCAGCTCACCATTCTTATAGACAGGTGTTGAGGTGTATTCTACTGCAAAATGGCTTCCATCTTTGCGCCAAAACACCTCATCGGTTACATGCCGATGCTTGCCATCAAACATGGTGCAATATATCTGACATTCGTCGGCAGGATAAGGCGAGCCATCTTTTCTAGTATGATGATGATATTGGTGAATTTTTTTACCTAATAACTCATCGGCATGCCACCCCGTCATGTGCTCTGCGGCAGGGTTAACAAACACCGCATTGCCCGATAAGTCAAAGCCATAAATCCCTTCACCTACCGCATTGAGTAATAATGTTGGGTCGTTTAAAAATTCCTTAATCATACATAGGTTCCACTCGCGAAATATCACGAGCATTATGACAAGCTTTTAATTAGCAAACAAGTAAAGTAATAAAGGACTGTTATACCAATTGGCTTAATTAAGTGGTCTATGTTTAGGCAATAAAACCGCGTCAATAATAAGGTAAAAATGTCGCTATTTAGTTGTTTTCGGCAATTGCTCCTGCATTGCTCTGCATCCATGCAGTGGTAAATCAGACATTTTTGTCGCAGGTGGCACAGGTTTTATCACTCAAAATGATTATCTATTTTTACGGATTGGTGATAGTCAGTTGGCAACTAAGTTTAACGTTTACAAAATTACACTGACGTTTTCAGAAAAACGACTTAACTATTTTTAAATTGACGCACTCAATACATTAAAAAAGCGGCATTTTGCCGCTTTTTACACTGCTTGCTGATACCCTTTCTAGAGAGTAGGTACTAAGAGAATTTCACCCTGTGATACTTTCATATCCAAAGGTAACTTACTTAGTAGTGCCACTTTAGGGTCATTCATATTTAGTTTATAAACTGGATTAACGGCTAAAAAGCTATTTATAACTTGCATCGCTTGCTCATCTAGTAAGTTTAAATTACCTTTAAACCCAGCAGTATCGACCGTGGTGTCTATTAATTTCACATTACGAAGAAACACCGCTTTTTTCTCACTGTCATAGAAAGGACTGCCCTCGATTTTTAGTTTTAATCTTACTGGGTATTTAAGTGCAAACGCTTTAATCACTGCACTTGAGTCTGCGCCTAAAACGACTACGTCGCGTTTATCAGGACCAACGTTAACACTTAAGTCATTCACTGAAAAATCAACTGGTAAACCCATTAACTTAATTTGTTCACTGAGTTTTGGTAACTGATTTGCAAGTGCAGTTTCTATTTCAGAATTTGTAAATGAATAAACAGAGACACCTTGATCTGTGCTCTTACACGCCCCTAAAAATAAACACGTAAGTAATATTAAAATTCTCATTTTTTTTCCTCAAAAAAGCCGCTTTAAAAGCGGCTTAAATCAACCATGTTAACTTATTTAATCTTTCAATAATCAAGATAAGTAGGATATGACACCCCACTTATCTTGAGAGAAAACTAAATACCTTAATCGATTGCTATTAATCGTTAAATTGCGAATATAACTTTAAGCCTAGCTAGTGTGTCAGGTGAAACTGAACCTTCACTGACCGCTAAAAGTTGTTTTAGATAGTAGTAAACATCAGCCTGTTCGCCACGATGCTTATCATCAAGCATTGCAACTTGCTCTGTCATACGTAATTGGCTATCGGCTGATTCAACCCCTGCTAAAATTTCAATACGTGTCAACAACTGCTGCGCAGTTAATGCTGTTGTTAACGAAACCTGAAATTGAGCCGGTATAGTACTGCCCTCTTCTAGGGCACTAAACAAAGCAGCTAGCTTTGATTGTTCAGCTTGTTTACCAAGCACCTCTGTTTTCGCCGCGATGGCACTTTCTAATTGCGCAACTCGACCACTAAGTGATTTAGAGTAGTCTAATGCCGATAATTTAGCCGCTAAGTCTTTAAGTTGTGCTAAGTGAACCACACTGCCTAACGCAGACTCAAGCTCGGTTAATTCCACTGCAGCGACTTCATCATTCTGCTGTTGAGCTTGCTTTTGTATTTCAAACTCTGCGCTACGCTTTGCAAATGTCTCATCGTTGACACGTCTAAATTGCTGCCATAACGTGTTTTCTGCTTTCATGCCAGCAAAACCAATTGTTTGCCATGTTTGTTGCAATGCCTTTAATTGCTGACATGCGGTTGCAAGGTCGTCAGATTGAGAAAGTAGTGTTGCCTGCTCAACGAGGGCACTTTTCTGTTCCGCATTGGCTTTGTGAAATGCAGCTAACCTCGCATTCACTTGCGACTGAACCGTTTTGAACTCGCTGTGTAATTCACGATACGTTTTAGGGTCTACATTACCCGCAGAACGCCATGATTTACTGATGCGGTTATACTTACTTTCAAACTGTTTCCAGTCAAAATCATCGGTCTGTGCATCAAGCTCAGCTAATTGCTGCATTTGTGCAATAATATCTAAACGCTGTGTTTTTGCGTGCTCGCGCAACTGCTCTTGCTCTGCAAAATACTCACGACAAGGCGTGAACAACACTTCAATGTGTTGATCAAAAAGTTCACCCTGCTGTTTTTCAGCATTAGTATCTAAGCGACCTAATTCATTCCAACGACGGCGTAATTGTTTAACTTGCTCAGCACGCTGTTTAGGATCGGTACATGGCGTTGCAACAAGCTCACTGACCTCTTGTAAAATAGCGTCGCGCTTCGGCGCCGATGCATATTTTTGCCAGTCTTTCGCTTCTGCTAGCTGTGCCTCAAGATCTGCTTTTAATGTATTTAATGGCTGCTTATAAGACTCGGTTAATGTCTCATATAACTCTTCAAATCCTTTAAAAACACCAAAGGCAACATTAAAACGACCTTGATCAATCAAACGTTTAACATCACGTGCTTTGCGCTTCGCGGCTTGTTGGTTTTTGTCAAACTTACTGGTTAACGGCAACATGGCATGTTGCCACGCTTTCACACATTCCGTTAAGTTAGCTTTAAAACGCCCTTGTAGGCGAGACGGGATATGCGAGAGTTTTTTTCGCGCGAATTTGCTTTTCTGCTCAAACTCTTTATTTAGCGTATCAAACTGTGTTTCATCGTCGCTTGTCGTAACCGCAGATAAAGCATCGAATGCCGCTTTATAGTCAGCAATCGCAGCAACTAACTGCGGTAACTGCTCCACTTGTTTAAACAAATTCGATAAATGCTGTTTCACATCACGTACATTTTGATTGTCAGCAAGCTCAGTCTCAGCAAGTGCCTCTTTTGCTTGACTTACTTTAGCTTCAAGCCAATCTTGCTGTATTTGTTCTGGGGTCTCTAGACCGAGCTGTAATGCATTTTCAATTTCTTCGCCTAGCGCTTCTAAAGTAGCCAGTGCCAACACTTGACGCTGTTGCTCTGCAAGCTTTTGCTGCTGCGCCTGATGCTCTTTGCTAAGCATCGCAAGATGTGTATCTAACTTTGCGATAATGGCTGAGTATTTTTTATCTAATAAGTTGACTTGTTCATCCGTTAGCCACTTTAACTCGATGGCCTGCCATTGCTGTAGTAAATCAGCATGTTGCTGAGATACTAGGTTGAAATCACTTTTTTCACGCAGTGCATTAAGTTTAGCAAGTACAATTCGGGTATCAGCTTCAACTTTAGCCGGCATTTCAGCGGCTAAACGCTCATTTTCTAAATGGGCAGCAAGTTGCGTATGCGCTTCACCTTTAGCATGTTTCAAAAGTGGTTTAGACAGTTGGTGTTGAATTACAAGTTCAACTAATTTGAGCTGTAACTCTTCGCTTCCTTCTTTGAAAGCTTTATCAACTAGGTTTGGGTTAGCTAAGCGTTTTAGTAACTTAACACGCACTTGAATTTCTTTTTCTGCAAACGCGAGTTTTTCAAGTGTTTTAACGGGTGCAAAACGTTCAATGAATTCGTTTTTTATGCTCTCATCAAGCTGACTGTCGGTGTTTAACACCGCTTGATTTATATGCTGTTCGGCAATCTCTTTTAATGCCTGATCTTGTTTATATACTTGCCACCATAAAACAATATCATTTACTTTATTCAATGCTTTTTTACGGATTTCTGCTGAACTGTCTTCAAGCGCGATGCTATTCAAAATGTTGACATCACGTTCTGAGTCAAGGCGTTCAACAGCAGCCAAACGAACTTGGCTCTTAGGGTGTTTCCATTTCGGTGTAAATAGGTGTTTAAAGATCATTTTCACTAAACCTAGCTATTTCATTTTCAGATGCGAATTCTTTTTGCAATTGAGCTTTGCTCTTTTGCACCATTTCACCATTGGCACCAATGGTAAACTGCTCATTGGTCTGCGAAACTTTAGCTTGATAAAGCATCACGAGTTGAACGGTTTGTTGTTTTTGCTCTTCAGTCAATACCGTGCCATCAGGCCATTTGCCTGTTGATGCGCCATACTGAAGACGTTCAAATACTTCTGGGGTGATATTCTTAACGATGTGATCAATATTCATGTTACTTTTTCTTTTTTAAAACAACTAAATAGATACGGCTTACAATATACCATACAAAGCCTACTGCCATGGCTGCCGAATAGGCATACCACTCTAAAGATTCTGCTTCAGGGTGAATAAAGTAATAACAGAAAAAGCCCCCTAAAAATAAAATCAGTGCGAGGAAAGAATGATTCATAAACTTTTGCTGTTTACGAATGCGCGTTTCTTTTTGCATTTGCTGCAACTGCTCATTGCTCAGCTCAGTGACTTGGCACTCACAATGAGGACATTGTTTATGTTTGTCAGATATTGATTTTGCACATTGCGGGCAACTAATAATCGCCATATCTTTCTCCATACTACGCATAAAAAAGGCGCCTTTAGGCGCCCTTTATTGTACTTGTTTTATGAGTCGATGTCTTTTTCGAATTGCATTCAATCGTGAAGATTCGAAAATAGTAATAACTAAGACGCTCTAACCCACACTTTAAGTTTATTGCTTTAGCAACTTATAATTTATCTTTTGCCTTTTGTTCAAGGCGTTTTTCCCAGAATGTGGCATTTTTAATCCCTAACTTAATAGGGTCAAATGTAATTTCGCCACCGGCTTTCTTTTGCTCTTCATAATCGCGTAAACAATTAAGCGCAGGCTTAGCCACGAAAAAGATAGCTAAAATGCCCACAATATTAATCCACGCCATTAAGCCAACACCGATATCACCAATAGCCCAGATATACCCAGAGCTATTAACCATACCGTATGCCACCATAAACATAATAACGAGCTTTACAAGAACAAGTGGAATGCTCCCCTTGAAGTAACGATTTAAGTAAGCAACGTTTGTCTCTGCGATATAGTAATAAGCAAGAATTGTCGTAAATGCAAAGAAAAATAACGCAATACCAACAAACGCCTGGCCAAAACCACCAAACACACTAAATAATGCCATTTGTGTAAAGGCTGCTGAGCCAATTTCAGTTGCTGCATCAACGTTTTGAACAATAAATTGCCCTTCAGGTAATTCACCTACGATATTATATTGTTGAGTAATTAAAATCATTAATGCCGTTGCTGTACATACAAAGATAGTATCAACATAGACTGAAAAAGCTTGCACTAACCCTTGTTGTGCTGGGTGATCAACCTCAGCGGCTGAAGCAGCATGCGGCCCCGTACCCTGACCCGCTTCATTTGAGTATATACCGCGTTTTACACCCCAACCTATCGCTGCACCAAAGCCCGCTTGAGCCGTAAATGCGTCAGTAATAATAAGTGAAAAAATACCCGGTACTTTATCAAGGTTTATAAATACCACGATTAAAGCAAGAACAATGTAACCAAGAGCCATAAATGGCACAACGATTTGAGTAAAGTTGGCAATACGTTTAATGCCACCAAAAATAATGAACGCTAACACAATCAAAATGATCGCAAGTGCAACCAGTTTAAAGCTACCAACATCACCAAAACTTGTGCTCACTAATGTACCTTCGCCAAACACTTGGGTAAATGCGTTACCTACCGCATTCGCTTGTACACCTGGTAAAAATACACCGCATGCGATAATTGCCGACACAGCAAATAGCACTGCTAACCACTTTTGTTGTAAGCAACGATCAAAGTAATAAGCAGGGCCACCGCGATACTGGCCATCTTCTTCTGATTTATAAATTTGACCTAGTGTTGATTCTGCATACGCGGTACTGGCTCCTAAAAATGCCACGACCCACATCCAAAAAATAGCACCGGGGCCACCAAAACCAATTGCTGCAGCTACACCTGCGATGTTACCAACACCAACACGGCCTGATAACGAAACTGCCAAAGCTTGAAATGATGAAATACCGGTATTAGAACTGTTTGAGCTTAGTAGCAACTTACACATTTCTTTGAAATGTCTAACTTGAGCAAAACGGGTTAAAACGGAATAAAACAGACCTGCGCCAAGACATAAATAGATGAGTGCACTACTCCAGACTACGTCATTAACGGCGCTTACAAAAGCTTCCATGGATATCCTCTATGATTATATTTTTTATTGTTAGTTACGATACTCGGCGTTAGCTTGTGAGAATGCGCGACATACATATAGATGCGAGAAATAAATACTAAGATTAATTTACTTCTCAGCTAAACGTATTGAATATTAACTTAAATCAACCAACCTTGTTAACAGTTAATTTTCAATATAACAAATCTAATTACGTGATATGTAGCAGAAACAAGGACGGGCATCAGTATTCGCTGATGCCCGTCATTGGATTAGACTCGTTATCGTAATTTATCGACAACGTTAACAATGGCCGCTAGTGTATCTTGACCAAATTGATACGAGCGACGATCTGACCAGCCATAGTCAGGATCTGGTAAATCGTTATTATCTTTAAATGGCATTTCAACAGTGTACGCCAAAGCATTAAACTCATGTGCAACTGCAGAAGAACCAACCGTTAAGTTCGCTTGGCCTGGTTCATCTTTCGGATAACCGTGCTCATCTTGGAATTCAGGTGTCACTGTTAATAGCGCTGCTTTGAAGCTGTCTTCAAGCTCTTTTAAGCGGTCATCGTATCCCGGAATACCTTCGCTGCCCGCAACAAAGTTATATGGAATAGCTTCGTCACCATGAATATCTAGGTGCATATCAAGGCCTGTTTCACGCATTTTATTTAGCACTAAGAATACTTCAGGGCTATTTTCCATGCTTGGCGTTTGCCATTCACGATTTAAGTTCACGCCTTTAGCATTGGTACGCAGATGACCACGAACGCTGCCATCTGGGTTCATGTTTGGCACAATGTAGAACACCGCTTTTGATAAAAGTGCAGCGGCATGTGGGTCTTCATCATCAAGTAATTTATGAAGTAAACCTTCAACGTACCACTCAGCCATCGTTTCGCCTGGGTGTTGGCGTGCAGTAATCCAAATTGTTTTCTTATCACTGCTTGGAATACCAACACGTAGCACGCTCATGTCACGACCATCTAACGTTTCGCCGAGCGTTTCAAGCTCACAAGCGTGCTGGCTTTGTGCCCATGCTAATAAATCTAAATGACGGTCATAGCTGTATGGCGCAAAATACGCGAAATACACGCTGCCACACTCTGGTTCCATTTCAAATGATAGTGTGCCATTTGCGTACTCTGAAGGGACACGGAACCACGTTTGACGGTCGTAAGACGCAACAGCATGGTAACCTTCCCAACCATCTGGGTAGGCTGAATTTTCTAAGTTGTTGATATGTAACTTGTGGTTTTGAAATGGGGTTGTTTCTAGACGAAAGTGAAACCACTGGAAAAAATCAGACTGATTATCTTTATTGATTTCTAATTGAATATTCAGCGGGTCAACGGCTTCAATAACCTTGATGTTACCACTGTCAAAATTGCTGGTAATTTTCATTCTATAAACCTATTGCTTAAAAATAATTCTTAACGGCGTAGTCATTCGATAAGAATTAAGTCAACGCACCGATTAGGACGTTTTGTTAGTAATATGTAGCAGACTAAATACAGCCTACCACATGCAGAAAATTTGCAAAAACTTTCACGACTAAAAAAGCCAGCAATATGCTGGCTTTTAAATTTATCACGTTAGGTATTAGCGAGGTAAGCTTGGGAACGTTACTTCAGCCATATCACGCATACAACGTACTACTTGGCAGCTATAACCAAACTCGTTATCGTACCAAACGTAAAGTACAACACGGTTGTCATCAACAATCGTCGCTTGTGAATCTACAACACCTGCATAGCGGCTGCCCACTAAGTCTGTAGATACGATTTCTGTTGATGCTGTGTAATCGATTTGGTCACGTAAATCTGAATGCAGCGCAGTATCACGTAAGAAAGCATTTAATTCTTCAACGGTTGTGCCTTTTTCAAGGTTAAGGTTTAAGATAGCCATTGATACGTTAGGTGTAGGTACACGGATAGCGTTACCCGTCAGTTTACCTTCAAGTTCAGGTAATGCTTTTGATACAGCTTTAGCAGCACCTGTCGAAGTGATAACCATGTTAAGTGCCGCAGCACGACCACGACGCTCAGCACTGTGGTAGTTGTCGATTAAGTTTTGGTCATTTGTATAAGAGTGAACCGTTTCAACGTGGCCATTCTTAATACCAAACTTATCGTTTAATGCTTTAAGCGTTGGTGTGATTGCATTTGTTGTACAGCTTGCTGCACAGACAATTTTATCTTCAGGCTTGATATCTTTGTTATTTACACCGTAAACGATATTTTTAATATTACCTTTCGCAGGCGCAGTTAAAAGTACTTTTGAAGCGCCTTTTGATTCTAGGTGAAGTCCAAGGCCTGCTTCGTCTTTCCAGATACCAGTATTATCAACGATAAGCGCGTTGTCGATACCGTATGCAGTGTAATCAATTTCGTTAGGTGAGTTAGCATAGATAACTTGGATGTAGCTACCGTTCGCTTTAATTGCATTGCGCTCTTTATCAATCGTAATAGAACCATTGAAAGGACCATGGATTGAGTCACGACGCAATAAACTTGCACGCTTTTCAAGGTCACCGTCTTTACCGCCACGTACAACTATCGCGCGTAAGCGTAAGTCTGCATAAGGACCTGATTTTTCAATTAATAAACGAGCTAACAAACGACCAATTCGGCCAAAACCATATAAAACAACGTCACGTGGCTCTTTGCGCTCTGCATTCGCAATTTCAGCAAGCTCTTCAGTTAAATACTCTTCAACAGAACGGCCTTTAGCGGCATCGTTATATAAATAACCGTATGCTAATTTACCAATATCGATGCGTGCCGAGTTTAAATCCATTTTGCTGATGGCTTCTAAAAATGGGAAGCTCTCGCGCAAACGTAATTTAGTGCCTTCAAACTGAGCAACAGTTTTGTGGGCTTTGATGATATCGATAGGGCTAGCATTAACAAGCGGGCGGCCATAAACAGCAATTTCGATACCGCGGTTACGGTATAGGCGACCAATAATTGGTTGCATGCTTTCTGCGTAATCTTGGCGTTCTTGCCAGCTGTTTGTGTATTCTAACTCGTGAGATGAGGTCATTTTTTTTACCTAATTAAACAATTTTGAACGGATAGCCTTAAAAATATGCTGTGATTTGAGAGCAACACATCTCAGGCAGGGGTATTCTAATTTAAACTCAAATGATTCTCCACTGTTACAGAACAATTCATTGCGCTAGAATAAAGTCGTATTTATTAACTCGAGGTTAAGGAATGTTACTAAGAGCAAGCGTTTTGCTTGGTTTATTGGCATTAACAGGGTGTGAAGATCCGCTTACACTGGCTAAAGTGTGCGACGAAACACCGGGTTTTTGTAGTGATCTAAACAAAGATAGCCACTGCAAAGAACAACGTGCCGATGTGATAATTCAACGTTATGTTGAATATAAGTCACCCACTGACGAAAACAAATATCAATTATTGAAAGACTTTGAAAAATATAATCAATGTGTGTCTTTGGCAGCAAAAATTGAGCATATTAAATTAAAAGAAAAAACCACATCTCGTGTGGAAGGTCATTTAACCAGTATTAAAGAAATGACACGTATCTTCCAAGACACTAAAGATACCAATCATCCAGGGCTACTCTATTACCATTGGTCACGTAATAACGACCAATCAGCGTTATCAAAATTACTTGCTTTAGAGAACAAACAAGATAAACGCGTAACAGAAAATGCAGAAATACAATTTTTCTTAGCCAGTTACTATGTCAAGTTTGACGATGAAAAAACCATTGATCTGCTCTACAAAACATTAGAGCTTAATAAGGCGGGTCAAACACCTAACCCAGAAATTTATCCAACACTTGTAAGCTTATTTTACAAACACGAAAAATATAAGCACGCTTACACATTCGCACGTGTTGCACAATTATCAGGGTTTGAAAATGTTGATATTTTGCCGATTGAGCACAAGCTCACCGTTTCTGGTAAAAGTCTCGACAGCCTCAATGAGCTCGCACAAAAAACTTACGACAGCATTCAAGCTGGCGAATTTGTCTCGCCCCGAGGCTTTTAAAAATAAAAAAGGCAGCGAATGCTGCCTTTTCTTATTTTGATTTGCTTGTACCAACTTCCACACGAGTTTTAAGCTTCTGACCTGGTCTAAAGGTCACAACTCGGCGTGCCGAAATAGGGATGTCTTCGCCTGTTTTCGGATTACGGCCTGGACGTTCTTTTTTATCTCGAAGATCAAAGTTACCAAATCCAGAGAGCTTAACCTGCTCGCCTTTTTCTAGCGCTGAGCGGATTTCTTCAAAAAACGCTTCAACTAAATCTTTGGCATCTTTTTTATTGATCCCGAGTTTTTCAAATAGGTGTTCAGCTATGTCGGCTTTAGTAAGCGCCATATCTAGTCCCTCAACGATGCGTTAAATTGTTCGGCCAATGCGGCCACCACATTATCAACTACTTGATTGATATCTTTCTCTTCGAGCGTTCTATCAACCGCTTGCAGTGTTAGAGCAATCGCCAAACTCTTATAATTTGGCTCAATACCTTTGCCCTTATACACATCGAATAAGTTTAGGTCAACCAATTGATTTCCGCCAACTTTTTCTATGACCTTAAAAATATCACCCGATTTCACGTGATCTTCCACTAAAATCGCGATATCACGGCGGTTTGACGGGAATTTCGACACTGCAACTGCTTCAGGTAATTTTCTTTTTTCAAGAGCCGACATTTCAATTTCAAACACGAATGCTGTGTTATTGATATCTAGCGACTTTTGTACTTGTGGATGAACCGCACCAAAGAAACCAACCTTTTTACCATCAGCATAAATAACGGCAGATTGACCAGGGTGTAAGCCATCTGACTGTTCTGCTTTTATCTCAAAACGTGACATATCGTTGCTAATAGCTAAAAGTGCCTCAACATCGCCCTTTAAGTCATAAAAATCAACAGGACGCTTTTCTTGAACCCAATGTTCACCGTGAGCAAGACCCGAAATCACACCACCGATTACCGCAACTTGGTTTACCCCGTTTTCGGCCTGTTCGTCACGTAAGAATTTTAAGCCATGTTCAAACAAACGAACACGCGGTTGCTGACGATTTTGGTTATACACCAATGATGCCAACAAGCCAGGCATTAAGCTTACACGCATCGCTGACATTTCAACTGAAATTGGGTGAGGTAATATCAATGCATCACTTTGCGGATGCAGAATTGCTTGTGCTTTAGGGTCTACGAAGCTGTATGTGATAGCTTCTTGATAACCACGTGTCACTAAAGTATTACGGAATTTAGTAACCGCAACATGTGATTCATTGTGGTTAGTCATTTTTAGCTTAGCTGTCGGCGCTACGTTTGGAATGCTGTTATAACCAAACACACGCGCCACTTCTTCAATTAAGTCTTCTTCGATACGGATATCAAAGCGGTAACTAGGTACATCAGCGCTCCATACACCATCGACAATTTTCACGTCTAAGCCTAAACGCGTTAGGATATCAGTAACTTTTGCATCATCAATGTGATAACCAATGACACGGTCTAAACGCTCACGGCGTAAACGCACTTCAGTTACTTTTGGCAATTTATCATTTGCAACCGCTTCAACGACTGGACCTGCTTCGCCACCTACAATATCAAGTAACAGTGCTGTTGCACGCTCCATTGCATCTTTTTGCAAGGCAAAGTCAACACCGCGCTCATAGCGATGTGATGCATCTGTGTGAAGACCGTAACTACGTGCTTGGCCCGCAATAGCAACTGGGTTGAAAAACGCACTTTCTAATAAAATATCAGAGGTTGATTCTGTCACACCTGACTTTTCGCCACCAAAAATACCTGCAATAGCAAGCGCTTTGTTGTGATCTGCAATAACAAGCGTAGACTCATTCAGTTTAGCTGTGTTGCCATCAAGAAGGACCAACTCTTCGCCCGCATGAGCGCTGCGAACTTTAATGCCGCCTTCAATCGCATTTAAGTCAAATGCGTGCATTGGGTGGCCAAGCTCTAATAACACGTAGTTTGTTACATCAACCACTGGGTCGATTGAACGAATACCACTGCGACGCAGCTTTTCTACCATCCAAAGTGGTGTCTGTGCATCTAAGTTAATTCCCTTGATTACACGACCTAAATAACGAGGACAGGCATCATCGTTAACAAGTTCAATTGAAACTTTGTCGTCGATCGTTGCAGCAACTGGCGCAATATCAAGTGTATTAACATCAATACTGTTTAGAACACCCACTTCACGGGCAAGACCTTTTATGCCTAAACAGTCACCACGGTTTGGTGTAAGGTCAACATCAATGATGTTGTCATCTAGGTTTAAATACTCGCGTAAATCTGTACCGACTGGTGCATCAGCTGGCAATTCCATGATGCCGTCGCCTTCTTCGCTGATCCCTAATTCAACGAATGCGCACAGCATACCATGTGAGGGTTGACCACGAAGCTTGGCTTTTTTAATTTTAAAGTCGCCAGGTAAAACTGCACCAACCGTGGCGACAGCTACTTTTAGTCCTTGACGGCAGTTTGGTGCACCACACACGATATCAAGAAGCTCATCACCGCCAACATTTACTTTAGTCACACGTAGTTTGTCTGCATCTGGGTGCTGACCACATTCAACAACTTCACCAACGACAACACCGGTAAATTCTGCCGCTGCGGGCTCCACGCCATCCACTTCAAGACCAGCCATTGATAACTGTTCCGAAAGAGCCTGCGTGTCGATTGCTGGGTTAACCCACTCTCTTAACCACTTTTCACTAAATTTCATTTTATTTCTTCACTCTTAACGGAACTGGTTTAGGAATTTTAAATCGTTTTCGAAAAATGCACGTAAGTCATTCACGCCATAACGTAACATTGTTAAGCGCTCTACACCCATACCGAATGCAAAGCCGGTGTATTTTTCAGGATCGATACCTACTGATTTAAGAACGTTAGGGTGTACCATGCCACAACCAAGTACTTCTAACCATTTACCGTTTTTACCCATTACGTCAACCTCTGCTGATGGCTCGGTAAATGGGAAGTAAGATGGACGGAAACGAATTTCCATATCTTCTTCAAAGAAGTTACGTAGAAAATCGTGAAGAATACCTTTTAACTCTGTGAAACTAACATCTGTATCAACCATCAAGCCTTCCACTTGGTGGAACATCGGCGTGTGCGTTTGGTCATAATCGTTACGGTATACACGACCAGGAGAGATAATACGCAATGGCGGCTGTTCCGTTTCCATAGTACGAATTTGCACACCACTTGTTTGCGTACGTAGCACAAGCTTAGGATTAAAATAGAAAGTATCGTGATCCGCACGCGCTGGATGATGCTCAGGAATATTTAATGCGTCGAAGTTATGAAAATCGTCTTCAACTTCAGGGCCTGATTTAACCGCAAAACCTAATTCGCCGAAAAAGCTCTCAATTCGCTCAATTGTACGAGTTACTGGGTGTAAGCCACCTGTTGGCATAACACGACCAGGTAATGTTACGTCGATCGTTTCTGCGGCTAGCTTTTCTTCAAGAGCCTTACTTGCTAGTAACTCACGCTTTTCGTTGATTGCTGTTTGTACTTCTTGTTTTGCTTGGTTAATCACTTGACCCGCTTCTTTACGCTCTTCAGGGGCAATCTTGCCAAGCGTTTTAAGTAAGTTGGTGATTTCACCCTTTTTACCAAGGTAATTAACCCTGATATCTTCTAATTGCGCGATTTCACTCGCACTGGCTACTGCCTCAAGTGCTTGCGCTAAAATATTTTCTAAGTTCATTGAGTACCTGGTTTTTCACAGAGGATTTTGTAATAGCTAATGATAACTGAAAGCAAGGACTAGATTCTAGCCCTACTAAAGCTTTAACGTTGATTTTATGAAAGGAATAGTTAATTTTCTTTGTGCAGCCATCGATGCATGGTCAAGTTTGTCCAATACATCCAATAATGCTCGCATATCACGACTTAATCGGGTTAATAAAAAGCGGGCACACTCATCGGTTAATTCAAGGCCACGCATATGAGCACGACGTACTAGCGCTTCTGCTTTATCATCATCGCTCATAGAACGAATTTGCAACGTTGTGCCCCACTTTAAACGCGACTCCAAGTCGGGCAAATTAATATGCAACATGTCTGGAAGCAAATCAGCCGTTACCACTAAAAACTTGCTCGGCTCGTTAAAGCGATTAAAAAAGTTAAAAAGGCCTTTTTCCCACGCATCATTCCCTGCAATAAGGTGCAAGTCATCAATACATAGAACATCGAGCGTTTCTAATCCTTCGAGCACAACTGGACCAAAATCAATGACCTCTCGCATCGATAACAACATCGTTGATAGACCCAGTTCTTGCGCGTGAATACAGGTTGCATAAAGTAAGTGTGACTTGCCTGAGTCACCTAAACCACACAAATATGTGTATTGAAACTTGCTATTTAACTTAGTAAAAGCATCTTTCAAGTGGCTG
Source organism: Pseudoalteromonas sp. MBR-15 (assembly GCF_053628915.1). Classification (NCBI taxonomy): domain Bacteria; kingdom Pseudomonadati; phylum Pseudomonadota; class Gammaproteobacteria; order Alteromonadales; family Pseudoalteromonadaceae; genus Pseudoalteromonas; species Pseudoalteromonas sp. MBR-15. The sequence goes on along the minus strand of NZ_JBRJHH010000008.1, from coordinate 1,534 downwards.
ACTTCAAGCGAGTTTTCACCACCAAAATACGATGTAAATGTTTCATCATCAGGCAACGTTACTGGCAATGCCATTTGCATAGGTTCTTGCACGAGTGTTAAAGCCCCTGCCATTGATACTCTAGTTCATCGTTGTTGACGACTTGATAAAAATCTCTTGGGTTTTGGTAGGCTTTAAAAGCACTATCAAGTTCTAATGCTTTTCTAAAATCATTCATACTGCCAGTGTGGTTCACAACAAATTGTACGGAGTCAGGAGTACGAACAGCAATTTGTGCTTGTGTAACAACACTTAAACTTTCTAAGCGACGTTTTGCAAACTCAATATCAACAAAGTTCGTAATTCCTTTTAAATGAAAGGTTGCGGTTGCGAGTTGCCCAATCATGGTAGGATCAATGGCGTACTCAAGCGCTAAGCCGCCTGCTAGGCTATCAACCATATCAGCCACAATTTGTTGCTTATCACCCACCAAGCGATTCGATTCAAACAATTCATCATTGGTAAACCGCCAATCAAGCACCCACGTTTCAGAATCCTGCTGTTTATACATGCGCGCAGTAATACTTCTTTCAGCACTGTAACGACTTGAAGCTCGTTCTACAGGGTCTGAAAAGTTCCCCCATACTTCTGGTATACCGACAATGGCTCGATCTTCTAAATCAAGCAATGGCACAACAACGGGTAAACCGCGGCGACCTGCTTTATCATATATAAGCTGTTCAAGCTGAGGGTAACTTTCTTGTGTCACAAGTTCGCGACGCCAGTTATCTTCAATTGCAAGCCAAATTGCCACCAATGGACGACGAGTCCCCCAAAGTGGAAGATTTAAGTCTTTAATTAACGCATTGATTTTATTCGCTTCAAATTTTACGACGAGATTTAAAGTGCCATCTGCTTTTTCGTCGTATTCGAATTTAAGCATGTAATCTGAAATGTCTTTCGTGCGCTCTTTCGCGGTTGGATTTTGATCCGCACTCGTGTCGCCACTCACTTTAACCAATACATTCAGAAGCGCTTCACGGCTTGCTGCTAGGCGAGCATCGCGTGATTTATCAGCCACTTTAAGGGTATCTTGGTATAAGTTGGTTACTTCAACTGCAAATACTGACGCACTCGAAAAAAATAATAATAAACAAATAAGTAATCTAGACACTGGCTATTAGTTCTTGCTTTTAAACTCATTTGATCCTAAATCAAAGCCATAAACAAAGCAAAGTTAATTTACTGAACGGTCGCTGATCATAAGGTGATTCATCGTGCACAACGCTGTTAGAAGACTCTTTAATAAAGGACGAATCAGCGCTAGGCGAAGTAGACAGCTTTAAAGATTTCAGCCCACTCTTCCCCTTTGATCGATACATCGTGATTAAACACCGTAGGAGATTTATGGACTCCCATAAAATAATGACACTGCGAGTAATCGTATGCGTTTTCGTGCGTTTGGTTCTTTTCGCGAAAGCGCTAAAAGCTGTTCAGCTATGTTTTGGTTCAATGTTATTAACCGGTGATTTTATATAGCCTATATTAGATCAGA